>JAHDDD010000153.1:3997-9426 GCA_020629535.1 Saprospiraceae bacterium | reverse complement strand
AAATCATATCATCATGGATTTGAAATTGGATACAATCACATGCTTTCTGACAACATTATGCTGCATGTCCCTTTCAAAACAGGAGTAGTAAGATCTCATGTCAGAGACCTAGACAACTGCTTTCATAAAACAGTGTATGGACTTGATGGTCAGGTTCAATACTTATTTGATACAAACGGAAATAAAGTATTCCCATATCTCGCTGCAGGGGTAGGAGGTGTTTTGGAGCAAGAAGGAGAAACGAATGTTCAGATTCCGATCGGTGGTGGAATGTATTTTCAGATCAGAGACAATGCATGGATCAATTGGCAATCAGAATACAGACTATCTTTATCAGAAGGTCGGAACAATCTCCATCATGCCATTGGATTTACCTACCAATTTGGTAAACGAGACATGACAGAGATGCCGACCAAAGAACCAGAGGTGGAAATGGATGATCTCAAAGATTCAGATGGTGACGGACTGGCAGATGAAGTTGATTTATGTCCTCAAGAAGCAGGTTTGAAAGAAAACAACGGATGTCCAGATAAAGACGGTGATGGAATCCCTGACTACAAAGATGATTGCCCTAATTATGCTGGCTTGGCTGCATTTAAGGGTTGTCCTGACACAGACGGAGATGGCCTTTCCGACAATGATGATGAATGTCCTAACATGGTCGGAACGATTGAAAACAAAGGCTGCCCTAATAAAGACAAAGACAACGATGGCATTCCTGATGATGAAGATAAATGCCCAAATGAGCCCGGTACAGTCGAAAACCAAGGTTGCCCAGGCGCTGACCAAGACAAAGATGGTATTCCTGACAATGTCGACAAATGTCCAAATTTGTTTGGTATTGCCACAGCAAGTGGTTGTCCGGATTCAGATGCCGATGGTATAGGTGATCCATTCGATAGCTGTCCTTCTAAACCAGGACTCTCAGTTTACAATGGTTGCCCTGACACCGATGGCGATGGAATGGATGATAGCCGCGATAGATGCCCAACAACACCTGGACCTGTAGACAACAATGGCTGTCCAGAAGTAGCAAAAGAAGATCGTGATGTCCTTGAATTGGCTATGAGAGCTGTCCAGTTTGATACGGGTGCATCAACCTTGAAGCCAGAATCATATGATATTCTAGACCAAATCGTTGGTATAATGGAAAGGAACCCAGCTTATAACTTAAGCATTGATGGTCACACTGATAATGTCGGTGACGCCAACAACAATCAAAGGCTTTCTGAAAAAAGAGCAAAAACTTGTTATGAGTTCTTGGTTTCCAAGGGAATCCCCGTAAGAAGGCTGAACTATCAAGGATTTGGTGAAACACGCCCTATCGCTGACAATGGCCTTTTGAGTGGAAGAGCATTGAATAGAAGGGTAGAGTTCAACTTGGTTCCGCCAGGAAACTAGACTAGCTAAAGGAAAATAAGAATACAGAACATACAAAACAGACTATGGCCACCGTGGTTATGGTCTGTTTTCTTTTATGAATGGTTATTTTGAGACCGCACATTTTCAGCTTTCTTCATCACAATTTCCTTTAGCTGTTCTTGATAATTTTTCATTTTTTCAGACAAGTCCGAATCAGCAGTGGCCAGTATTCTTGCGGCCAATAAACCAGCATTCTTTGCTGAATTCAAGGCTACCGTTGCCACGGGAATGCCATTTGGCATTTGAAGAATAGAAAGCACCGAATCCCATCCATCAATAGAGTTGGAAGACTTTATCGGCACTCCAATGACTGGTAAATGGGTCAATGATGCCACCATTCCGGGTAAATGAGCTGCTCCACCCGCACCTGCAATGATCACCTTAAATCCATTACTTTCTGCGGATTTAGCAAAATCAAACATCTTTTCAGGCGTCCGATGTGCAGAAACTACATCTATATTATATACTACCCCAAAATCTTTGAGGATATCAGCAGCAGCTTTCATGACCGGAAGATCAGAATCTGAGCCCATAATGATGGCAACTTTATTCATGTGTGGTTGTTTGATTAAATCCTGAGCCAAAGTAAAAAGAAATTTATATCTTTGCGCGCGTTAAAACCAGGTGTTCGACTTTCGAATGGATCTGGTATGTTCTTAACATCAATTAAAATTTAACATGGCAGTAAAAATCAGATTGGCCAGAAAAGGCCGAAAAAAGAAACCGTTTTATCACATCGTTGTAGCAGATGCTCGCTCTCCAAGAGACGGAAAATATATTGAGCGTCTAGGAAGCTACAACCCCCTAACAGTTCCAGCAACCATTGAAATCGATCGCGACAAAGCTTTCGAATGGTTGATGAAAGGAGCTCAACCAACCCACACAGCAAAGAATATTCTAAAATTCAAAGGAATATACTACAGAAAACACCTGATGAGAGGTGTTACCAAAGGTGCATTGACGGAAGAGAAGGCAATGGAGATGTACAATGACTGGATCAATGCAAAAGAAGAAAAGATTGCTGCAAGAGTAGCAGAAACTGCAAGAAAGAGAGAAGAATTTTTGAAGCAGGTGTCTGGCGAAATTAAAGTAAGAAAATCAAAGGCTGTCGATGAAGCTACTGCTGCGGCTTTTACTAGTGAAGGAGACGCTCCAGCTGAAGATGCTGCTGCAACCGATGCACCAGCCGCTGAAGCAGCTGCACCTGCAGAAGAAGCCCCTGCTGCAGAGACCACTGAAGATGCACCAGCTCCAGAAGCAAAAGAGGAAGCTCCTGCCGAAGAGGCTAAAGAGGAGGCCCCTGCTGCTGAAGAAACTAAAGAAGAGCCAGCTGCTGAAGTAAAAGATGAGGCTGCAGAAGAAGACAAAGCAGAGTAAGACCTCTAGTCGATAAGTCCCTGAACTAATTTTTTTGTAATTCTTTGACCTAGTAAAACCCCGTGTTTTACTGGGTTCTGACATTCTAAACTGAACACACATGGAAGCTTTAAAACAGGAGTACATTGATAAGTTGGAAGCCATCAAAGAGGCGATCCAGTCTTCTGAAGAACTTAATAAATACCTTGAAGAAGAAGGAGAAGAAGAGTACAAAGAATTAATCAATGCTCACGAAGGCCAGATTCATGATGTTTATACAGAAGTAGCAGACAATCATCCATTGCAAATCATAGCCTTTGAAAATCAACTGCTGGATCATGGCTTTGAAGGACTTTATCTCCCAAAGATTTTGGGATACACAGTTTTAAGAGGTAAAATCAATGAAAATTACGAATACTTCAGACCTCAATCCCACTTTAAAGATGTTCTGGAGTTTATTATAAGCTCTTCCAATTTTGAACAAATCAAAATGAGAGTTGGTCAATCAATCCAAATTGGCTTTGCCTTAAGCAGTGACATCTGGATTACAAACATCATTAACTCAGTCAATAACAAGCAAGTCAAAAGCTTCCTCGAATCTCAAAACATGATCAAATATCATGACGTGAGAAACAGAAGGACTGCATATGTAAAATACATCAAGCAATTTCAAAGTCTCAATTTTTATACGGCAGATTTCCCTACGAACCATCAAGAGCTGTTGAGAGAATTCAATCTTCTGAAATCGTTTTTATTGTATCGAAGTGGAAACAAAGAGATATCCAACGAGAACTTAAAAGTGAAAATCAGTGAATTGATCAGCAATCACGAGGCTTTCAATAACGATCCCAGATACATTGAATTGCTTTTGATCATCGGCATGCATTATGATCTTGGATCTGAAGATCAATCTAAAATCAAGGCTTACTTTGATGGATTGAGAACCAAAGCTGATTTTGATAACAACTATTTCAGCATGTTATTAAAATTGTGGGGAGAATTTAAGATTAGTCCTGAGTCTGAAATGCGTATTTCCAACATTCTGGGTAACCAAGGAAACGATAAGGTATCTGATTTTTATCAGGTAACCGACAAAGTACACGGAATTGGGTATATCAATGAGGATGCCATCAACGCTACGAGAGACTTCTATTATTCAAATGAAGGATTGTCAAAGCAGAATACCTGCTTGAGACGAAGTATCTTCAATTATTATCAAACACTACTCGAAAGTCTGGATGTCGCAGATTATGCTGACTATTTCGAGGTGAATAAAACAATCACACACTATATTAACATTTTTGATAACCAACAGTTTAATCAGGATGTTAAGGATACTAGTTTGAGATATATTAAGAAATTACTCAAGCATTTCACCGATAAACGTGGGCGAGATTACCAGGATATCAAAAAGTTCGTGTGGGCGACATTCTCAGATTTGAATTTTATGAACGAAAAAGAGCTTAAAGAGCTCTTCAAAACAAAAAGAAAAGCAAAGACAGCCAGTTAAATGGTTTGAAATTTGCATCGTATACCTGAAGTGGATTATACTGATGACCAAATATTAGAATTACTTAACAATCAAGACGAAAAGGGGATTGAAGTGCTTTTCAAAAAGTACTATGAGCCTCTTTGTCTCTCAGGTTATCGTTATATAAGAGACAAACAGACCATTGAAGACCTTGTCCAGGAGCTTTTCTTTGATTTGTGGAAGAAAAGAGCCGGTATCAACGTAAAATCATCTTTGGGCTCTTATTTAAGGACTGCTGTAAGAAACAGAGCCCTTAATTATATAAAGGCACAAAGAATTGATTTTGCTGATGAAGATGAAATTGTATCATTCACATCTGAAGACACAAATAGCCAAGAAGACCTCGAAACAATCGAATTGGAAACATTTATTAATGGAGTGATTGATTCGCTGCCAGAAAAATGTAGAATGGTTTTTGTGCTGAGTAGACACGAAGAGCTTTCATACAAGGAAATTGCAGAAAAATTGGACATTTCCACGAAAACTGTAGAAAATCAAATATCAAAAGCATTGAAAATATTGAGAGAACAACTTCAAAGGTATCGTGAAAGTCAATAAAAATGGCGAAGTTGTAGAGTTTTCGTAACCCCGAGAATTCGACGAAAGTCAAATATTATTGGGATTTTGGGCCTGTTTTTAAGATTTATGAATGAATTGTAGAAAAAAAATAAAAAAATGTAGTCACGTAGTAGGGGTATCCTACAATATGCTTGTCTATAAGACAGAAGAAGATGTATAAGCAGGATTACATATCATTAATAACGAGGGCTCTAAGCGAGAAAAACTTAAGCCCGTCAGAAGCGGAAAAGCTTGAAACTCTGAAAACTTCAGATCAAGAAAACCTTTCGCTCTTCCAAGATATGGACGAACTATGGGAGCTTACAGGCAACTATACACCAAGTGTCTCATTTGATTCGGAATCTGCCTTTGACAAGTTTGCAGCGAAATACAAGATACCTACTGACTCTACCCCTAAATCTAAAAGATTTGGATTTGACTACAAGCTGATACTTTCTACAGCAGTCATTGCTCTGCTTCTAGTATCTTCTTCTCTTTATTTTTACAACAATACGCTTTCTGTAAGCAAGATAGGCCACTCAAATTCAACTAATAAAGTTGA
>JAHDDD010000153.1:0-3987 GCA_020629535.1 Saprospiraceae bacterium | reverse complement strand
AAATATAATTTTAATAATTTATACAGATTGCTCTGTTTATAGTATCTTATTCTTTTTATTTATAATTACCAAAAATAAAAGAACAAACGACTCCAACCTTATTCAAAATGTTTCCTTTAATGACCAAAGTATCGCTTTGGCTCCGGGATCAGAAATTTCCTTCTCTCGAGACGGCCATCTGATCGATGTGAAAGGAAACGCATACTTTGAAAAAGCAAATAACTCAATTGTTAAACTTAATAATAGCCAGTTGGTTTCCAATGGTGCCTCCTTTAATGTTTCAAGAGTGAAAGACTCTAATGAAATTAGAATAGATGTAGGCGAAGGCACATTAAGTTTCGTTGAAAACGATAAATTCACAGAACTAGACTACAAATCTGCATTGATTTATAATGCCTCTACAGGTACTTCTAAAGTGATTTCTCTGGATGTTGATTCAGAAGACTATAATAACAACTATGTTACTTGGAATGACAGGGAATTGATCTTTAACGGTACTAACATCGAAACCGTATTTGCAGAAATGGAACAATTCCTTGGTATCACAATCAATGTGATAGGAAAAATCCAAATCCCAAGCGGAACCTGTAGTTTCACTGCTTCATTTAGTGGCGAAAATACCAACCCTGCAAATATCTTTGAAGTAGTACACGAAACATTTAATATGGAAGTGGCAAATCCGCAAAAAGACACCTACACGGTTTCAAAAGTCAGATGTAAATAATTTTCTGGCCGACTATTCTCCAAATTCTACATTTATAGCCTGATTTTTGCTGTATCTTCGTTATAGAATTTAACCTATTGATGAAGTTGAGGCTGACATCGGTCCTTTTTATCCTCTGTTTTTACATAGTAAGTCCCTACGCTCAGGAAATGATCCCCGACGAGGTTATGGTAATCTATGCCACAAAGAATAAACCTCTTAAAAAGACCCTTAGGGAAATCGCAGATAAAACAGGGGTAAATATTGCATTTCAGGATGAGATCCTTCCCATAGATTCCTTGGTTAGCATTGCCGTAAGAAATAAACCACTTGGATTGGTTATCGATGCCCTCATTAGAAAAACTGGCGCCAAATACAAAATTGTAGGAAACCAGCTGGTCATTGTCAAAGATGAGTTCAGTAAGGCGAAAGATGAAATTACGGTCAGTGGCTATGTCAAAGATGAAGACACCAAAGAAAGACTTATTTCTGCGAATGTGTTTCTGTATGATAAATCCGGTGGCACCGTCACCAATGAATATGGCTTTTATAGTCTGACCCTTCCCAAAGGGGTGCAACGGGTCTATTTTTCTTATTTGGGATACAAATTGCGCATAAAAGAGCTAAAACTTACCAAAGACACGACCATCAACGTTGATCTTAGTTCATCTGCGGTCCTCAATGAAGTGTTGATTGTAGAAAGTAAGATTGTCAAAGCCAGAGAATTACCTGCAACCATTGAAAGTGTTCCCTTGGACCAACTGCAAAGTTTTGTAAGTCTGGGAGGTGAACCAGATGTGATAAGATTGGTTCATCAATTGCCAGGCGTATCAACAGGTACTGACGGATTTGGTGGTATGAGTATTCGAGGTGGATCAATCGATCAAAATCTCGTTCTTTTGGATGGTGTTCAGATTTACAACCCAAATCATGCGCTGGGCGTATTCTCGGTATTCAATTCGAATGTTATAAAATCTGCCCAACTATATAAAAGTGGTTTTCCGGCAAGATACGGAAGCCGACTTTCTTCAGTGATGGATATCTGGACCCGAGATGGAAATAAACAAAGTTTTGGTGGAGACATCACAGTTGGCTTACTCTCTGCAAAAGCTACAATCGAAGGGCCAATTGTCAAAGGAAAATCTTCTTTTCTGATATCTGCACGAAGGACTTTTTGGGACCAATGGCTCAAACTAGGGTCCGAACGGATTTATGATCTTCGAGATGGGATCGGTAATTTAGGATACTTTTTCTTTGATTTCAATGCTAAAGTAAATTTTCAGTTATCTGAAAAATCTTCCATATACTTCAGTTTTTACAATGGTAAGGATGACTTCGAAAATATGTCCATTTTCAGATCTATTGAGGGTGATCCAATATTTGAGGACTTTACAGACCGCCGTTGGGATTGGGGCAATGGTATGGGTGTCATTAGATTATCACAACAGCTGGGGAAAAGATCATATCTAAAAGCTGCTGCTTTCAGGACCAACTATGATTTTGAAACCTATGAATTCAAAAGAGTAGAAGAAATCCAGGATTCATTGCCTATAAACAAAACCTTTGAAGCTGGATTGTATAGCAGTAAGATAGCGGATCAAGGAGTAAGTATTGATTTTGATTTTCTACCAAATCCCAAGAATACACTAAAGTTCGGAGGAAAATATACTCACCACAGTTATACGCCAGGTATACGAGTCGAACGCGAAATAGGAAACTTGATTGAAGAAAATCCGGAATTCGGCATTGAAGTTATGAGGGACCGACTAAATGCTCCGGAGGTGACAGGATCTGAGATTCAATTTTATATTGAAAATAATTACAAGCCAAATGAACACAATACTCTCAATTTTGGCATTCATCAGGCAATCATAAACACCAACAATCAATCATTCTTCCTTCCGCAACCCAGATTGTCTTATCTATTCCACAAAAAAGGATTTTCATTAAAGACTTCAGTAAGTTTCTTGAGCCAATATCTTCACTTGATCACAAATTCTGGATTAGGATTACCAATTGATGTCTGGCTACCTTCGACAGATATTATCAAACCCCAAAGAGGCTGGATTGCTTCCTTTGGTATCGAAAAGGATACAGAGAAAGGCTATCATTTTGGAGCAGAGGCCTACTATAAAAATATGACCAATGTTCTTTCATTTGCTGAGGGCAATTTGCTCAATATTACGGATGATGACACATCCTGGCAAGAGAGAATCCCTGTGGGCATAGGATGGGCCTATGGCTTGGAAAGCTTTTTTAATAAAACAGCAGGCAATGCCAATTGGAATATGAATTATACCTTGGGCTGGTCCTACAGAGAGTTTGAAGCCATCAACAATGGTGAGCCGTTCAGACACAGATTTGACCGAAGACACAACTTTAAGTTTGCTTATCTCCATAAGATCAATGAAAACGCAGAATTTACTTTAAATTTTCAATACGCAAGTGGTAATCCTATAACCTTACCAACAGGTGTACATGAAGTGCCATTGGAAAACGGAAATACAACAGATCTTCTCATTTATAAGGAGAAAAACAATAAAGTGCTGCCTGATTATCACAGGCTTGATGTCGGTTTCAACTTTTATAGCAAATATAAATGGGGCCGACAAAAGTTCTCATTAGGAATTTTTAATATATATAGTCAATTGAACCCTTCTTTCATCGAAGTACGAAAGATTTCAAGCAATCCTTCAAAATTTCTATTCGAATCCATCTCTTTACTACCTGTGCTGCCGAGTTTGAGCTATTCTATTTCTTTTTGACAAAAGAAATTCTTAAAAAAGTGAACCATTTTTGTCAAAAATACGTCATAATTAATGTACAAAGGGAAAGTAGATAACAACACCTGAAAAGAGTAACCAGAAAAGTGTTAAAGTTTAACGCAAGTAAGTGGAAACTCCTGATTTTCAGATAAATAATCAATAATTTTGTTGAGATTACAGATTTTAAGACGCGACTCGGTTTAATATTTTGATAGTAAGATTGTACATAATTGCTTCCCTATGTCTACTCTTCACGTCATGCGTGAGAGAATATGACCCAGGTACAGACGATGAAAAGTTAATCGTGGTACACTCAACCATTGAAGCAGGGTCAGTACCTTACTTTCACATTTCCATTTCTGCCGATATCAACCAAAACGATAAATACGATTACCCAGATAATAGCAGATTGGATGCTTACTTAATATCATCTGTTCAAGGAGAAGAGCCACAACCTTTAAGAGAGGTACCAACTACAAGCTCAAACAATCCTCTGAATCTGAAAGGTTATTTTGAGGC
>JAHDDD010000152.1:2967-9445 GCA_020629535.1 Saprospiraceae bacterium | reverse complement strand
GGCTAATCAAATCTTCTTCATCAAGAAATAGATGCATACTTTAGTATACAAGCCACAGAAATCAGATCAGTGATTTTACCTTCATTCACCATTTCTAATGCTTCATTAAAGTGAACTTTTTTCAAGCTAATATCTTCTGTTGATTCAGGCGCATTTTGACCAATTGCAAGGTCGCGGGCTAAAAACCCAATGCCAAATTCATCAGTAACAGAATTTGAAGTGTGGTATCTCATGAGTTCAGTCCATTGATTGGCAGCAATGCCGGTTTCTTCTTTGAGTTCTCTTTTTGCTGTATCTAATACATCCGTACCGTTAGGGCAGCCTCCTTGTGGAATTTCCCAAGAATATTCATCCAATGGAAATCTGTATTGACCTACGAGCCAAGTGTATCCTTCATCGTCAATAGGGAGAATCGCAATGGCTTTATTTTTAAAATGGACCATCCCATAAATGCCTTCTTTGCCAGAAGGGTCAAGCACTTCATTGTGAATTACTTTGATCCATGGATTTTCGTAAGGGATTTGTCTGGATTTTACGGTCCATGGATTTGGGGTTTTATTTTTCATTGATCCTTCTTAGAGCTGCTCGTAGGTCCAGGTGAGATGAAAAACTCGGCCTATAGTTGGACCTCCGTATATGGTGATGTATTCATTCTTTAGTAAATTATTGACACCGAATTTTATCAACGAATTGAAAGACTCAAGTTTGGCACTAAGTTGAAAATCAATGGTTGCGAAAGCTGGAACAAATCCAACGCCAAAAGAACTTGACCAATCAAAACCGCTTTGCCATTGGTAGAACAGGCCCATTGACAAGGGATTCAATAATTTTTTGTTGGTTAATCCAGCTGTAAATTTCCAGGTAGGAGAATTGAAGGAGGGATTGAAGTTTTCAAAACCTTCAGGTAAGGTGTTTTCATTGTAATTGAAATCTAGATAATTTGCATTACCTGAGAGTTTCCAGGTTTTATAAATTTTCCAATCGAAACCCAAATTTGATCCCCAACTATTGATCGAAATGGGAACATTAAAGTACGGACGATAAAAGGTTCCAGTTTTGGATACCACATTCTCTTGATGGATGAAATCTTCGTGCTGGCTTCCATGTATAGAAAAATCAATCAGCAACCTTTTGCTGTACATTCCTTTATAACCAATTTCGATGGTTCTGATGTTTTCGGGTTTGATGTAGTCAAGGACAATGGTTTTACGCAAATCAGGATCGTCTTGTTGAATGCTTCGTAAATAAGAAGCTGCAGACCATGCGCCACCTTCATAAATTTCATAAAACTCAGCATTGGCTCTCAGACCTCCAACATTCGTTCTGTTACCAATGACTGAAGCATATTGACCTTGGGAGGTGGGATTTCTAAAGCCTAGCTGTGCAGAACTTCTAACAAAGTGATTTTCATTTTGATCAACCTGAAAAACCAATGATAGCCTTGGTGATATTTGGGCTTCAAAATTGGTATGCTTGTCGATCCGGGCAGATAAGGTAAGTCGCATCCGTTCATTGATCAATGGCAATGAGAATTGAGAAAACGCACCCACCTCATTTAATCTTATCCTGACGTCGTCTTCAATGAAATCAATCAATATTGGTTCGAAAAAGTACGGTTGAAATAAACTAGACAGCAAATTATAACGTCTGAAGTTGGCACCCACTTGCAGTTCAACCCCTGGTTCAAGCAGATGGCCAAAATTGTAAAATCCTTCGATATGGAATAGATTGGATTGATCTTCTAACTTGAAACCACCTTGATCTCTTGCTGAACCTATTGCGGCCAATAATTCAGGTGAATAATTGCCATCTTGATCAGGCACCAGCGAAGGACCTGAAGAATTTTGTATATATCTTATGGTATATTGATCGATCAAAGTATTTGCAGCTAACTCACTGTTTAATTCTGGATATTTTGCAGAAATACTTTCCAGAAGATCAGGCAACAAGATGGGATTCAAAATATCGAGTAGACGATTTATTTGTTCTTCATCAAGTTGATTGGTGCCACCTTGATCAGCGAAAGTGATGGCTTCAGCCACATCATTTCCAGGTATTCCCAAGATCGAATTCAAATGTCCATCCAATGCCAATTGGACAGCGGTACTCCAGCCACTTTCCATGGGAACGGTTAGATTTTCTCCTTCAAATGAAAGTGGAACAAGAAATCTTGGATTGGTAGGATAGATGTTGGTCCCAATCGATGTCAAATCGTATCCACCTCCAGCACGGCTTAAAGAATTGTACAATTTAAAATTCCAATTCTTTGATTGCACATCCCATTTGAGAAATTGTTGATTGAAATTTCTGATGGCGAAGCGTTCAGCATTCTGATACATGCCAGAACCCAGGGCATATTTGTAGCTGAGACTCGCCTCCGTATTTTCATTCAATTTATAGTGCAATGCAGCATCGGCTTTGAGGCTTCTGGCAGACCTGTTGTCGAGCAGAATGTCTTCTGGTAGTCCGGTCCTCGTGAATAAAATGTTAGATATTTCAAATCTGTTTTCATCTCCATATAAATTGACACCATCAAAATGTGAAATGCCTCTTTCGATGTCTCCATACAATGGAGTCGAACGTTGAGAATTATAATCTTTGGCCTCCCAATCTTGAGCCCAGATTGTAGATAAGTTTATTTTAAATGCAAACTGGTCATTTAGTTTTTTTGCATAACGAATAGAAGTACCTACCAATGGATCGAGAGAAAACCCATCGGTCAATCCAACTTTGACTTGAGCACCCAGGCCTTGATATTCAAAAGGATTTTTACTTTTTAATAATAATAGACCGTTGTATGCGTTTGGTCCATATAGTGCAGAAGCAGGCCCTGGCAGCAATTCGATTTTTTGAATATCGAGTTCAGAAATACCCATCATGCTTCCCATTGGGAAATTAAATGCAGGTGCAGAGTCATCCATGCCATCTTGGAGTTGCAAAAATCGACCATTACCATGTGAAGAAAACCCACGGGTATTGATGGAGTTGAAGACCAGACTGGCTTGAGTACTGGTAACTCCCTTCAGACGATTGATCCCATCATAGTAGTCATGCGATGCTGACTGTTGGATGTCAGAAAGGTCGAGTTGTTCAATTGTGATCGGTGATTTCAAAAATGATTCTTGAATTCTGGAAGCAGCCACCACAACCTCATCGCCTTGTATGATTTGTTGGGTGAGCAGTACATTAACTTCGTTGTCAACCGGACTGACTTTTACCGTAAGGTCTTCATAGCCAACATAAGAGAAATTCAAATTTTGTTGACCTTCGGTGTTTATATTTATTGAAAATCGTCCGTCGTTGTCAGAGATAGTACCGATAAGAGAATTGTCAAGAAAGATATTGACACCCACCAAAGCTTCACCTGAACTATAATCTTTGACGGAACCATTGACTACATACTGCCCAATCAATGAATGGGCGACACAAATGAATATCCAGAAAAATGAAAGGGATTTCACGGAAATAAGTGTCTTTGTTTATTAATTGTAAATGGAATTTCAGGGCACCTCAAAGATACCAATGATAAAGATCATTTCATAAATTCGTACAGCTTCAATAGCTGAAAAGAAAAGACCCTCGGTTTATCTGATAATAAACTTGATTTTATTTGTTCTTCACGACCTTTCATGTACTTATTGAAAATCGGACTCAGGTCATAATCTTTTAAAAATTTAGCCCATTTTTCAAGTCGCGTATTAAGTTTGATATGATCTTGATTGAGGAGTTTAAGATTGCGAACAGCTTCGAGATTTTTTTCAAGAAAGTCTTTGTTTTTTTCCAGTCCAAGGTGTTCGACAGGGTTATCGATATGGATGAGTTGAACGGTTTTATCTACCAGTTCCTTGGCCATGAGTAGATCCTCGTAGCCATAACCTTTTATACTTTCGTTGAATGGATTTTTGACGAGTACATTTCTGTCTGCAGCGAAGTTGTTTGTATGAAAAAATTGATGAGGATATTTATTTCTTTTGGATGCTTTCTTGCTTTCATATTTGCTTCCATACATCCAATGCAATTGCTTTGATTTTGCTCTTGGTTTTGACTTTGAATAAATGCGACCTCCATTGACGACAGCATTTGGTTGTAGAGATTGAAGGTATTTTTCAATAAAATCATTGGCTAATACTTTTGAATCGCAATCAAGAAAGACCACATATTCATAAACGGCACTTTTTACCAACCAATTTCTGATTTTTGATCGGCCAAGATTTTCACTCAGCTCCATATAATTGATTCCGAAAAGCCCATTGAGCTCTCGGTTTTCAAGTTTGTACTTTTCTTTGGAGCCATCGTCAAAGCAGAGAATTTCAAAATTGATCTTCGCTTTCTTACATTGTTTGTACAGCTTTTTCACAAGCTTAACCACCTTGTAATTGTAAATTGGGATCAAAACCGATAACTCTTTGACTCGATTGGAATCTGTACTCACCTAAATTCTAAACTTTGTTGTAAATGTACTTGTTATAAATGTAATTTTACCTCAAATATGATCAGATGAATTCAAATCAGAAGTTAGATCAATTGTTGGATAGTGAAAATGCTTCTACGGAGTTTAAAAGCATTGCCCGTAAGGTGGCCGATGGTCATCGGATCAATGATGATGAATGTCAATATTTGTTCGATAATGCTGAGTTGGCTGAGCTGGGAATATTGGCAAACTACATTCGTGAAAAAAAGCATGGAGATGCTACCTATTTCAATAGAAATTTTCATGTCGAACCCACGAATATCTGTCTTTATACCTGCACCTTCTGTTCGTATAGTCGCCTGATCAAAAAGCGCGAAGAAGGCTGGGAGTATACCATGGATGACATCATGGATATAATCAAAACTTATGATGGGAAGCCAGTCACGGAAGTACACATTGTGGGTGGGGTATTGCCACAATATGACCTGCAATTTTATTCTGATTTGTTTAAAAATATAAAGAAGCACCGACCTGAATTGCATATCAAGGCATTGACGCCTGTTGAGTATCATTACATTTTCAAGAAAGGCAAGGTGAGTTATCAGGAAGGTATGGAACTCATGAAAGAATCAGGATTGGATTCGATGCCGGGAGGTGGTGCAGAAATTTTCCATCCTGAGATTAGAGATGAAATAGCAGGCGGCAAATGCAATGCTGATCAATGGTTGGATATTCATAGAATCTGGCACAAACTAGGTCATCGATCAAACGCTACCATGCTGTATGGACATATTGAAAATTTTGGTCACCGTGTTCATCCTATGCGTTTACTCCGTGAATTACAGGATGAGACCGGAGGATTTCAAACTTTCATTCCATTGAAATTTAGGAATAAAGACAATCAAATGTCGCATGTGGCAGAAAGTACCATTGTCGAAGATTTAAGGAACTATGCCATCTCTAGAATTTATCTCGACAATTTTGATCATATAAAAGCCTATTGGCCCATGATAGGTCGCGATACCGCACAATTGTCACTTTCATTTGGTGTTGATGATATCGATGGCACCATTGACGATACCACGAAGATTTACACCATGGCTGGTTCAGAAGAACAAAGTCCTGCTTTGTCAACAGAACAGTTGGTGACATTGATCAGGCGAGTGAATCGCAAGCCGATCGAAAGAGACACATTATATAACATTGTTCAGGATTACACAGATGTGAAGTTTGAAAGTGAAAATGAGTTTAAGGGGTATCTGCAGCTCCCGGTCGTGAACTAAATTAATCACATGCCTCAATACTTCTTGACATCACAAGATGATTGGCTTCGTGAGATTTTGAAATTGCAAAAACAAAATCTTCCTGATGCTTTGTCTCAAGAAGAAATATCCTCCCAAGGCTATGTGAGTGTCGATCATTCATTCGATATACTTAAGAGCATGGCCATCAAGCATCCACATGTGATTGCTGTAGAAAACAGAAAGCTCGTCGGTTATTGTCTTGCGATGACAAAGTCCTTTCGAGAAGATATTGCACTCCTGGTTCCTATGTTTTTAGAAATGGATCAACTGCCATTCCGGTCTGGAGATTTAAGTGATATTGAATATATGGTCTGCGGTCAAGTGTGTGTGCATAAAGATTGGAGAGGAAAAGGAGTTTTCAAAGGCTTGTATCAAAAATTTCAGCAAGGATTTGTCAATGATTATCCTGTTGTATTGACTGAAATTGCTTCAAATAACACGAGGTCTATTCGGGCTCATGAAAAGGTGGGTTTTGACATTGTTCATTCATATCCATCAGGAAAAGATTTCAATTGGGAGATTGTGATGTGGAAATGGAGGATTTAATGGTTAATTGTGAGTGGTGAGTTGTGAATGATGAGTTGCCTGCACGCTGTACAAAGTACTTTGACAGGCGGGTGAGTTGTGAGTTTTGGGTGGTTAACGGATAGTACGTTATTAAGTAATTAATTTTAATGTTGTGCTCGAAAAGTTTTATTTGGGGATTATATAAACAAGTAAATTAGACTCAATTTGTAGTAGTGTTAAAAGTAGCATAGCCTTC
>JAHDDD010000152.1:0-2957 GCA_020629535.1 Saprospiraceae bacterium | reverse complement strand
AAATCGGGATGATTTTTTGGTTTCGTTTTTCATCAAGGAAAAAGGAATAGAATTATAAAAATTAAATTGATAAGTATTAGTGGTTAGTGAAGAATTTTTAATCTATTCTGTAGATAAAGCTTGCATGATCTGATCCAAAACCTTGACATCGTTTTCCTCTTTGGACTTGGAGATTTCCTTTGTAGAAAAAATGGTCGATTCTGATTCCAAAGATTCCTAAGATGGTTGGCCAGGTTTTATCGTTCATTTGGCCAGAAGGTACTAGAATTAAATTTGAATTGATTTTAAAATCTTTGAATAACGGAGAATATTTGGTGGTGTTGAAATCGCCAACTACTAGCAGGTTCTTCGAATTTGCTTGGTTGATGTATTTCGTCATTGAGTCGAAGTGCTTCTCTCGAATGGTGCCAGATTTGTTTCCACCAGGTGGATCGACATGAGTGTTGATGAGTTCGAAGTATTTTCCTTCCGTTTTAAATTGACTGATGACGGAAGGGAAGTGTTGGTCGCTAAAGAAATGAATCGTATCTGACATTGGGTTTATCTTTGAGTAGGTCGCAATGCCAAAATTGCCTTCCTGAATTTTATATTCCCGGTATGGGTATGCGTTTAAATTTGATAATTGATCATGCCAGAAATTATTGTATTCTTGAAATGCAATGATGTCTGGGTCTTCATGGTGTATGAGCTCAAATAATTCATCTGCATTGGTGTTTGACGAAAGTAAATTGATGCTCGCAATTTTCAGGGCATCTTTGTGAATCTCAGGTGAAGGGTAGATTATGTTGGAGATGATTCCTTCCGCAACGATGAAAAGTGCAAGTACGATGATAACTCCATAAAACTTTAGGTGTTCTTTAAGCATCAATGCCAGCACCAAAGTAATGATGAAAATTCCAAAGGCGAGATTCCATCTCAGATTGGAAAGCAATTCGAATATCCAATGCATTCGACCTAAAAAACCGAGGACAAGAAGAATAATCGAAAATGTCAGAAAGAACTTAAGCAGTCCTGCAATTCTCATACAGCCAATTGATCCAATCTTTTGTGCATCACTTTAAACCACAAGGGAGGTATGAGGGCCAATACAATTGATCCTGGATAACCCAACGGCAACTGTGGACTTTCGTCGTAGTGATCTAACACTTGATATTTTTTATTGGCTTTGTAATGATGATCTGAATGGCGTGTCAATTCATAAAGCATGATCCGTCCAAGTATGTGGTCAGAGTTCCAAGAGTGTTTTTTAGTGACACGTTCATATTGGCCGGAAGGCTTCTTTTTTCTTAAAAGACCGTAATGCTCTACATAATTGATCGTTTCCAAAGTGAGGAATGAAATAGTAGCCATGACAAGCATCATCAATGATGCCATCGGGCCGAAAAAGTAGTATATGCATAACAGAAAAAGAGCCTGAATCAAAGTGAAAAGTACCATCTTGTTTTGTAGGCTAAAAATTGAATGTCCGGCTTTTTTTGCCAGCTTATTTGAAATCTCCCAAGCGTGCAGATAACCAAAAAATGTAGAGCGAATCCAAAAGAAATAAACGATCTCATTTTTTCGAGAAGTAGCAGGGTCTTCCAGTGTGGCTACACGCAAATGGTGTCCCAAATTATGTTCGATGTTGAAGTGCATATACAGAGAAGGAAGCAATAAAAGTTGTGAACTAAACTGATGAAAAGCGCCTGACTTATGCCCAATTTCATGAGCAACATTGATACCTGAAGCTGCCATCACAAATCCTACTGCGGTGGTATTGCCAATCCATTCTACATTTCCATTGAAAGAAGGCATGCTATAGAAATAGTAAAATAGCAAACCAAAGACAAGCGGAATATTCAAGAAAAGCAAAACGTCAAAAAATGTTTGGGTCGATTTACTTTCTGCTTCTTCAGGAGATAGGTTTTGAACATTGGGGGGAAAAATCATTTCCAAAATTGGGATGATAATGAAGCCATATACAACAGCAATAAATGATCCCCATCCATCATAATAGATCGAAAGAAATCCTACGAGCGGAAGCAAGTATGCAAGTAAATACTTTAAGTCCCCTAATTTCATTGGAAGTGAATTTTGAACCAATCCGAAAATATGGAAAATTTTCATGTGTTATGGAATGGCTATCTAAATTTCGTTATGAAATGTTGTGTTTTGGGCGCTGGAAACCTAATGAAAACCTTATAATAGCAATGGCAAAAAGCTTCAGAAAGTTGTAAAAGAGAATGGATCAATAATTTCTAAAAGAGAATATTTCAAAAAAACGAGCACAAACTTCTACATTCACGAAAAAGAGTGCCTAGATGAGATGGTTTTATATTTTGATAATATTGTTTTTGTGTTCCTGTGTAAGCAATAGAAAATTAGCTGAAAGTGAACTGTCATTTATTGGTGATTATAGTGACCTTGAAATCGAAAGCAAGATGATCTTCAATGTTGATATTATATATGAAGGTGAGTATTATTCTTTGGAGAACGATAGATTTCCAATGCTGAAAATTACTTTTAATAATTATTCAGTCGACGATATAGTTATGGATTTTCCATTTAATTGGTATGAAGAATTTATTAATGATCCTGTTTTATTTGAATTCAGTGATAGTGATGATCATGGTGTTAAAACCCTAGAATTTGAGAAATTGAGTTACTCATCAGTACCTGTTTTATTACCTGCAAAAAAGTCATTAACTATAGAGGCAATAACTGATAAAAGAATTTTTTCAAAAGAAGTAGATACTTTATCATTTTACAGATTGTGTTTAAATTATAAGGAAGATCAAGGGAAAGGAAAAATATTTTACTGCTCTGACCCCATTAGTCTGGGTTTGTAGCTAAGATTCTTTCGTTTGTGCACCCCTGAATAGATAAAGCACTTCCAAAGCAGACTTTCTATGCATTGTATTGATAAGAATTCTCCCAATGATACCCAAAGCACCAATGTCATTTTGAGCGCAATCATT
>JAHDDD010000151.1 GCA_020629535.1 Saprospiraceae bacterium | reverse complement strand
TTTTATAATTCTATTCCTTTTTCCTAGATGAAAAACGAATCCAAAAAATCATCCCAATTTAAAGCGGCCCTCCATGGCTGGCTCCCACACCTAATTTATCCCGAATATCGGGACCAAATCGGAAAGGCTATGCTTCTTTTGCCACATCATTGCAAATCATTCCACATCATTCCCCTCAATGCCTCGTTCCCATCATTTTATCATTCCCATCATTGCATCATTCTCATCATTCCCATAACTGAAAACTGAACACAGAAAGCTGAAATCATTCCCATCATTGAATAGAATACATTTTCAAGGCTTCTGGATCTCGCTCGGATTCTTCTGATTCTTCACCTTCAGAACTTGTTTCTAATTGATAGTAAATGCATTCGTTTTGATTGTAGACCAAAGTCATCACTGTTGTGGTCTCCCAGTAATGATCGACCTGTTCAAATGAGCCTGTCATTTTGCCTGCCACAAAGGAACCTCTTAATATTTGCTCAGCTTGGTTGCCTTCGATGCCATGCATGTTTTTATCTTTTGACAATCCTTGAAAATAAAACTTACCATTTCTTTTTTCAATATCGGCATTATTATTCCGGTAACTGACAACACCATCGTATTCATAATCGTTGGAGATCCAAGAAATACCTGTGAGCGTTTGTATTGAGTCAATGTTGATGTTGCTGTAGATTTTTATTTTTCTTTTTGTATTTGGATCCAAAAAAGAAGGATCTGATGCACTATGGATTGCGCCCCCATACACCCAACCGTCAGAAAGAAAAGGGGTCTTTGCTCGTACTTTATACCATCTGTCATTTCTTTCAGTCCCCCCAATAGTGGCTTTGGTTTTTTGCTTTGTTTTTTCGCCGAGATAGTCCAAATGTTGTCCAAATTCTACTTTGTATAAAATGTCTGACTCCAATGATGGTTGTGCTCTAATTCTAAGATCATCAACTTTTGAAACCATACCAAACTGGTGCAAATTAGAATTGTCTGTGAGTATTTCGTCTTTGGCTGATGGATTGTCTAGATTATCACCTTGAGTATTTTCATTGGTGATTTCTTTTAATAAATTTTCTTGCTTTTTCTTCTTGATATCTTCTTCAGCAAGTTTTATTATTTTTTTCTCCAATGAGCCTGGACTGAATGTAAAATCAATTATGCTTTTATGTTTTGTATAATTTATATAACCAAGTGTGCCTCCAATGATGTTGAAGACCAATGCAAAGATTGACCATCTTTTGTTCATGTTCAATTTTGAACGATAGCGGAAGGAAACGAAAACCAGAATCAAAGCGCCCAAACACATAGGTAAAGAAATGAAGCCAATGGCAGGCAGAAAACTCCAAGCAATGCAAATGATTCCAACAAATATGGCCATGCCGGTCATCAATCTGGCGAAGAACATTTCTGGCTTCTTTTGTTGTTCTGAATTTTCCATTCCTTTAAAATAATGAAGCTTTCAGTATTCTTGAAATATTCAAATGGCTAATTTGATTTGAGTTCACATCTGTGCTTCATGACTTAACGGTAGTGCGTATTCAATTGATAGGTTGTTCTTCTCTCAAGTATGTACCAAGTACTTATCCTGTTCAGTGCTTTGGTTGGGTCATTTTTTGAATCTTCAATTTTAATACCCAGTTCTTGCAGGAGCTCCGCGTCATCACAATTTTTAATACAATATAATTTTCATTGACAGTAAACTTTTTCTTTCCATATGTTAGGTTAATCTCACATCCACCATGAAGTGCAGGTATAGCTTGAATCATATCATACAAAGGTTTAACAATGATGTTTCCGTGTAGATCAATATCGCCAAATTTTTCAAGTTTTACCCGTGCAGAATTAGAATGAAAAGGACCTATCGTTTTAAATTGAAATGGTATCACTTCCTTTTCTTGGTAGTCTACGAATCCATAAAGGGAATCTTTTTTCAATGCTGATGGAAGAATGGCTATTTCTAATGGTTTTCGTGAGGTAATATTTGTCCTTTTCTGATGAAAGAAACCAAACATCTAGGGATAACAAAAATCACAAACAATTCATTCAAGCTATTGTATTGTCCATTTTGATTTTCTTTTTCTATCTTAGATAGATTCTTGCTTGTTAATTGGTTTTGTTGACCTTATAGGTATGGCGCATATTTTAATGTTATAAGTCAGCAAGTATGAAAAATTCTAAACAACTCCAAAAAAGACATACAAAGCCATAAAATTAAAATCCTGTATTCAAATTGCGACTAAATAATAGTTGCATGTTTAGTAGAATTAGTCTAAATTTACATTATGAGTAAATTGGAAAAGGTAATTGAAAAACTATTAAATCTAAGGTCAACATTTACCTTTCAAGAACTTGAATATTTACTTGGAAAATTAGGATATAAAGAGAAAAAAACTGGGAAAACATCAGGATCAAGAAAAGCTTATATAAATGAAGATCTGAATCATATAATTAGAATTCACAAACCACATCCTGGAAATGAATTAAAAAGATATGTGAGACTTTATATCATCGAAGAATTAAAAAAACAGAATTTGATATGACAGATAAATTAAAATATAAAGAATTCATTGGATCTGTTCATTTCTCAGCGGACGACGAAGTCTTCTTCGGTAAGATTGAAGGGATTTCCGATTTAGTAACGTTTGAAGGAGAAACGGTAACCAAATTGAAGAGAGCATTTAAAGAAGCGGTGAATGATTATTTGGAATTGTGTCAAGAAACCGGTAAACAAATCTTCAAATCTTTTAAGGGAAGCTTTAATGTACGAGTTAATCCTGAACTACATTCTAAGGCATTTGAATTCGCATTATTAGATGGAAAATCACTAAATCAATTCGTAAAAGAAGCAATTGAAGAAAAGATTAGTCAAGAAATGAAATAACCGACTTATAACAATAAGTACCACGAGCATATGCGGCTATTCCGCACACGCCGGGTACTATCATCCGTTAGGTGTATAGCAAATTATAATAAAGGACTTACTTATATGTACAGACTAAAAAAGAAAATGACTTTAAAATATCTCAAAATATAGCTATATGAAAATCGCATACATATATCTGAGCCTTTTAATTATGATAGTATCATGTGATAGTTCAGATTCAGAAATGAATCTGAGACAGGTATTTAGTGAAGAGGAGATAAAACAATTGGAATCTATCGAAATGAATTTCCAAAGCTATCTTGAATCAAAATATAATTGCAAAAAACATGATTGCTATAATAAATACATAGAATATCTTTACTCATTTGAAAAAGATGGAAATTTAATGATTGAATTTCCAAAGAGCAATCTCAAGAAAATTTTTGATGCCACTGATCAAACGTTGTTGAATGAAATCTGGTTAGATTATACCAACGAAAAGGACAAATATCTATACCTTAATAAAGATGGGAAATACTATAAGTTTGTAAATCTACTTTCCAACTCTAACAAAAACGTCAAGAACTATATTGATAGTTACGATAAGATTGCTGACTATTCACCATCATTGGTTGCTAAGAGCATTCCAATATTCGTAAAAGAAGATTTCTCAAATAAGGAATTAAGGATTTTTAAAGCTATTCATTTTATATCATGTAGCCATAAGTCTAATCAATGAATGAATAACCAGACCTAACAATAGGTGCTGACAGCATATCTCTCCTTGGTCGTAGAGACGCTACATACAATCAATCCGTTAGCATCAATTCGGCTGTAACTGCCGTAATCGACTGAATGGTGATATCCTCAATTTTAATTGCGGAGGCTTTGTTATCACAATTTTTAAAACACTCTCTTTTCGTGCTGTTGCCAATTTGAATTGCCAAAACTATCAGATTAAAATGCTATCAATAGATTTCCTTTAATAATCTATTAGCGCGTCTTTTCCAAAAAGCAAAGATCACCCAATCTTTTCCCTCCCACCACCAGGCGTACATCGATTATCGTCCCATTTTCAAATAATATTTCTACCAACAAATCAAACCTCATGGCTTAGATAGCAACCAATTGTAAGCATAGATTAAGACAAGGATCTAAAAATTTGGAGTCCTGGCTATGTATGTATAAACTACTAAAGAATGACTGGCTACAGAAACAGAGAGAAGTGGAATAGAAGAGAAAAACTTAAATAGCTGCAACAAAACTGCACAAAATCAAATTATACAATATAATGATTAAGTAACATGATAAGTTGTCCAAGTTCATCAGCGGAACGTAAGTAAAAGAAAGGATGTAAGATCTAATGGGCATTTAAAAACGAAACCAATATTATGACTTATTCTTTTCGCATACTAACATTCATTTTTTTCTTTCCTGTAATAATTCAAGCCCAGATTGACACTGATAATGATGGTATGCCTGACGAATGGGAAATAATACATGGTCTTGACATTAATGATCCCACTGATGCAATCTGTGATCCTGATGTGGATTTTGTCAGGAATCTGTATGAGTACCAGATGGGTGGTGACCCTTATGATGCCTCACTACCTGTGCATGTAAACGTCAGCCCTTCTATATCTGCGTCAGAGTTCAAACAACTGGTAGATGGAATTCACAATGGCCCATCCACAGTCCTCCGTATGGCGAATGGCGATTATGATTTTGTATATACGCTTTCTGCTGCAGAATATGCCGGACAGTCATTAAAAGTGATGTTTCAGGGCGGCTGGACTTCTGATCATAGATACTATGTGGGATCTTTAGGCTTAGGAGATTGTTCCACTATCATAGATGGCTTCAATATCAATAAGGGAGGTGCTTTCATCTCTGACGATGATTATAATACGATTATTTTACATAGCCTTACAGCGGCCTATGACAATAAAATACAGATTACGAATGGATCTTATCCTGGTCGGATAAGTCTGGAGCATACCACCACCTATGGCGAAAATACTCCACAACTTATCATTAATCAATCAGGGGAGAATAACAGAGCAGATGTACTTGTGGCACACCATTCTGTCATATCGAGTCAAACAGATGGTATTATTCTTAATCAAGCAGGTGGCGATTCCTTGAGCGTTAAGATATATCATTGCTCTATAGGTGCAGCTCCTTTAGAATGCAATCTGAATGGATCCTCAGACTTAAATCTTGAGGTCGTCAACTCATTCTTGGGTATTAATGCTTCGGGTAATTCCATAATATGCAGACAATCTGGACAGAACTTGGGGTCCGTTGATATCAGAGCATCATCTTCTTTGGTGAGTGGAATAGTAAGAGATCAACAAACTGGCACAACAATCCTTACTGATGTTTTCTCTGACTTTGAAGATAGCGCAGGTAAAGGTGAAGACTTAGGCTGGTTGACAAAAGAAAATGCAATTGGTGCCGATTGGAAAACCCAAAAGCCATACTATATTTCATCTTTAAATTCTGAGTGCAATGCAGAAGATCGTCAGTTGACAGTGACCTCACTTATGCCAGATGAAGAATTTGAAATTTCCGTGGATAATATAAATTATTCAAAGACTTTGACAGGTCTGAGTACGGGTTTGTATGATCTCTGGATAAGGACTGCAGATGGTTGTCACTATTACAGAGCTGAGTATCTCTTAGCCCAAGACGTGATTGATGACGATGATGACGATGGCATGTCAAATGCTTGGGAAGACAGCAATGGCCTTGACAGATGTGACCCCACCGATGCCTATTGTGACACAGATGGCGATCAGGTGATTAATCTCTTTGAGTATCAATTAAGAACAGACCCAAATGATAATCAGGTACCAGTGCCACAATATGTCACGCCTCAGACTACCCAGCAAGAGTATGAGAGCATCATAGCTTTGGCTGGAGGAAATGATCCTCTATATATACGTATGCAGGAGGGTGCTTATAGCTTGAGATTTTTAATAAATTCAGATGTAACGGATCCACTTGTTCTTATTCAAGGAGGATGGGATTCCAGTTTTTCGAAATATGATCCATTCTCGCAAAATACTTTTTTAAGTGGTACCAATACCCAAGGTAATGATATATTCGCTTTTAGCGGTTCTGAGGATGACCAATGGAGCAGTTTCATTCTAGATGGTCTTCAGATAAGTGAAGGTAGACCTTGTGCATCATTTACAACTGAGTCTGGATTAAGCCACTTTACTTTAATGAATTGTGACATCAAACCACTTAGAGATGGAGTGAGTATGACCATCAGAGGTGATGCTGTTAATCATGCTCGAATTATAAATTGCTCAGTAGAAACTTCTTTTAATTTCTTGGGATCACCAACAATAGCAAGCACACTAAGAAATGAGGCCACCCAGTATCTTGATGTCATTAATTCCAATCTGGAACAATATTCTGATGTTACGTTTGGTGTTTCCAACATAGAAATTAGTTCCTCCATTGATACGTATTTTGATGTGGATATACTAAATTCAATAGTTTACACCATAGAAAATGGTGCACAAATTGATATTTTGGATCGCATCAGCAATGATTGTTTGCAGGAGCTTCAGCAAATCAATGTCATAAACTCGGTTTTTAATTCACCATACACGACCACACTAGATCCTTTGTTTAGCTTAGGTGGCCCACCGTACGAAACATTATTACCGAATAGTCCTTACAAAGGGCAAGGTGTCGATATAGGACTTCCCTATGCTGGTGCTGCCCCGGACATAGGTTTTAATGCCGCGCTCAAAATAACGCGAAATGATTTCCTAATAGATATAACAGATGCTTCCTGTGGCCTCGCTAATGGCAGTATAAGTGTGGATTATATAGGACCCATGGACCCATCAAATTTTGTTCCCTATTATGCAAGCTTTTCCATTGATGGAGTTATTTATGAACCTGGTGAAATCTTAGATCTGGGCGAAGGCACTTATGAATTATGGGCGATGGGTTATATGGATGGCTGCCCCATATATCTGGGAGATTTTCAGATCGAGAATCTACGCGAAGACGGATTCGAAAAAGTAGAAACAAGAGCAACCTGTGGAGAGTCCAATGGTGTCATCACCATCAATCCTCCGGGAGATATTTCGGACTATGAATACGCCATTGGTGACACGACAATGTTTCAAGCCAGCAATGTCTTTTCTGGCCTGTCTCCCAATGTTTATCTACTATTCTACAGGAAGTTATCTGATCAAAATTGCATCATAGAGGATTTTATCTTGCTGAGACAGGACTCAGACATTGCCCTGACAGCCATTGACTCTCAGAATACCTCTTGCGGCAAGGATAACGGGCGAGTGGAGTTGCAGGTGACTTCAGCAGAAGGTTTGCCTTCTTTCTATATTCAGGGAGAGTCTGCACAAGACACTCCAGTTTTTGAGAATCTTGGGGCAGGAGAGTTTACCTTCATAGTGGAAGATGTGCGCAACTGCAAAGATTCTGTGGAAGTTATTATTGCTACAAGTGAAGGGATTGCCATAATCGATACATCAGTAGCTCAACCCAATTGTGGTCTGGATAATGGTTCCATCTCCCTTCAAGTAAATGATCCTGACATTGTCACGGAGGTGCAAATCAATGGGATGCTGGGAGGCCTATTACTGAATCAGAATTTGTCCTCGGGTACTTATGAATTTTTAGTAACAGATACTGAGGGCTGTACTGATGAGCTGAGGCTAGAGCTTGATCCTAGTGTTCCAGTGGAGATCATCAGCATCGATACTATACATACCACTTGTGCTTTGGACAATGGTGCCGTATTGGTTTCAGGAGTTTCTGGAGCTCCTACAGAATTCAGTATTGACGGCGACACCTATGTGTCTCAAGACAGTTTGGGAGGATTGGGAGCCGGCAGCTATGTACTCTATGCACAGAATGCAAACTGTGCTGACACTATGTCCTTTTCGATAGCGGCTAGTCTTCAACCTACTTTAACTCTGGCATCAATTGAAGGAACAGCTTGTGGCGAGGGTAACGGTATGCTTGATCTGG
Source organism: Saprospiraceae bacterium (assembly GCA_020629535.1). Lineage (GTDB taxonomy): Bacteria > Bacteroidota > Bacteroidia > Chitinophagales > Saprospiraceae > JAHDBF01. The sequence goes on along the minus strand of JAHDDD010000151.1, from coordinate 1,579 downwards.
ATGTTATAAGTGGAACAGGACCTTACACGTATAAAGTGGGGTTAATGAGCAATGAGAATGGACAGTTCGAATCTTTGCCATCGGGTGAGTATATGGCATATGTGCAGGACTCTGCTGATTGTGTAGACAGTATAGAGGTGAACATCGCTGAAAGCGAGGCCGTAGTCTTAGATGCTGTGGTAACAGAGGGGTTGTGTGGAGAATTGGGTGCGATAGAATTGAATGCGAGTTTGGGTAATGCTAATGTTTATGCAGGTGCTGACGAAGATTTCCAATCGACCTCTGTATTCAATGAGCTAGAGGGTGGAGAGTATGTTTTCTACGTGAGAACTGAGGATGATTGTTTGGACACTTTGCGCATAGAAGTACCTGTGTACGGTATTCCAAAAGTGAAAATAGATAACATCACTCCTGCTTATTGCGAAGAGCCCGTGGGAAGCATCACGCTGTCAACAGAGGGTGGCAAAGGTGCTCTTTCCGTACAGTTCGATGGTGATAGTGGTGGAGACACCATGACTTATGCAGAACTAAGTGAGGGTAATTACCTAATCAGAGTCACCGATGAATCCGGCTGTACATCAACCGAGACTGTCACTGTGGAGGCCACACCTCGCGTCCGCATAGAAGATTTAGCAACAGAACAATTGTATTGCGGTGATGCTCTGAGTGCAGTGACGTTCACACCTGTGGGAGGAACGGGTGACCTGAGTTATCGAGTAACAGACAATGCTGGAGAAAGTGTGGAAGAATCATTTGGTCTGCCCCAGGGTCAGTATCGATTGACTGTGGAGGATATGTTGGGATGTTCTGTTACAGAACTATTTTCGGTGAAAAAAGAAGACTGTCAGATCTACATCCCAAATATCTTTAATCCTTTTGGTTCTGAAGAGAATAGTACTTTCAAGATAAGTGTCCCGGAGGCAAGTAGTTTTGTTATTGAGTCTTTTAGGGTTTTTGACAGATGGGGTAATCTGGTATATAACAAAGAGAATATAGATCCGCTCATCTTTACAGATTGGTGGGATGGAAGATATAATGGCAGATATGTAGAGCAAGGGGTTTATATATACCTCATTGAGTTGAAGGGGGAAACAAATGAACTAAAAAAAGGATCAGTGACCTTTATGAAATAGAGAGATTTGACTACTCATATTAAAATTATTATCAAATAAGAAGTTACATGAGTCTTTAGCTTAATTATTCTTTATTGCAATTAACAGGATAGACAAAATATTTTCGCTTTTCCTTTATTTTAGAATCCATCTATTTGAATGGTCGGCTTTTTAGTCAAGTGATTTGACTTCAGATTTATGCTCTTATCCCTCTTCAGTTACTTTTCCTTTCGACTTCAATAACCAAAGGTATCAACTAATTCAAAATTGAAATTCTCACAATTATCAATACAATCAATTTCGCTAAATAATTTGTCTCATTCACTCTCTTTTTAGATAAGCAAATAAATACCGAGACTTCACTCCGTTCAAGCCCTCCCAATGTAAAGCACTGAAAAAGCGACAGTTGTTTAAAACAAATTGTTAATTTCATTCAAACAAATGTATACAACATGCAACTGCTCTTA
>JAHDDD010000150.1 GCA_020629535.1 Saprospiraceae bacterium | reverse complement strand
ATTCGAAGCTTTAATTACAGGTTGCCCTTAGTTTGTAGCAATTGAAATAATCCAATTTCTTTTTGCTTCATGTTCCCATTATGTTTTATAAGCTCAAGGTTTCATCTATACTTGGTAGCTCATGGCTTCTAAAAATATTTGCAGAGCTGACATTCATTGTCTTTTTATATTCAAATAGGTTCACTCTTAATGGATAATAACCGAATTCCATGATGTTTGTCTGTTCCACGTTTAATAAATTTGCTATAAAAAAAATGAAAACGACTTCTTCACTTATCACAGTTTTATTAATCTTCCTTTTCAGCAATGACACCATTGCGCAAAGGACAGAAGCTGCAGCCGGATCCACCTATAAAACGGCCGCAGGAATCAGATTAGGTTATCCACTTTCAGCAAGCATCAAACAATTTATAACCGATGATCATGCACTTGAAGTTTATTTAGGGACACGAGGTTTTGGTTATGGGCGTTGGATCAATGTCTCGGGCGCATACCTTATCCATAGTGAATTAGATGAGGTTCTTGAAGGGCTTAAATGGTATGCTGGATTTGGTGGTTCTGCCTATTTCTGGAATTACAACAACTCGTTTGTTTTGTCCAATGATTTTTCAAATAGATCTTTTGGAGTGCAAGGATATCTTGGTTTGGATTTCAAATTAAAAGGCGAGCCCATCAATGTATCCATTGATTGGATTCCAACTCTTTTTCTTGGTAGAGTAAACCTCAATGCATTCAGCGTAAGATATGGAAGCGTAGGCGTTCGATATGTGCTATTTTAGAATATTTCAGAATAGCATTTAGAACCTATTGCATATGTATTCTTTTTATCTTAAATTTGACTAACAAACGTTAGTTAGTCTTTGAAAGAATTAATAGTAACCCATATTAAAAGGCAGTCCAGAGAGTGTGTTCAGCTCTTTCTAGAACCGTCTGAGTCTGATCAGGATCAGTTTTACAACTTCATTCCTGGCCAGTATTTGACATTGGAAACAAGTATCAATGGTCAATCAGTCAGAAGATCATATTCAATTTGTTCAAGTCCCGACCACGAAAAATTGAGTGTAGGAATCAAGCAAATACCGGAAGGACTTTTTTCGACTTTTGCCAACCAACAATTGAAAGTTGGAGATACACTTTCTTCACTCCCACCCGATGGCCAATTCTTGAAAAGTATTGAGGAAATAAAAGGGAAAAACTTATTCTTGATAGCTGCAGGAAGTGGGATCACTCCTATGCTCTCCATCATTACTCACCATTTAGAAAATAATCCATCAGCCAAGGTTTGTTTGCTCTTTGGAAATCGATCAAGCAAGTCTGTTATTTTCAAAGATGAATTAGAGGACCTCAAGAATAGATTTGTGGACAGATTTCAAATCTTTTATTTCCTCTCCAAAGAAAGACAATTGTCCGATCTATTTTACGGAAGAATCAATCCAGAAAAATTAGACCAACTTTTCAACCTACTCATCAATAAAGACGATTTTCATCATTACTTTCTCTGTGGACCGGAACAAATGATTCTTTCTTGCAAATCATACCTTGAGTCCGAAGGCATTGACAAAGACAAAATACACTTCGAGCTTTTCTATGCCGAATCTCAGGATGGAGCAAAAAAGAAAGTCCAACTTTCCCAGAAAGTTGGCGAAAACAATATCATGGAAATCATTCAATTTGGTCAACGCTACACACTTGAATTGGGTGAAGATTTTAGCAACATTCTTGATGAGGCAGCCGAGCTTGGGTTAGACTTACCTTATGCATGTAAAGGTGGAGTATGTTGTACCTGCAAGGCAAAAATAGATGAAGGCACTGCAAAGATGTTTGTAAATTACGCCTTAGAAGATGAAGAGGTGGAACAAGGATACGTACTGACTTGTCAAGCATATCCTACAAGCAAAAAATTAGTTGTAAATTACGATAAAGCACTATAGCCATGGATGCATTTGAAAAAGTATTCGAAGCCAAACTCGAGGCAGAAGAAAAGATCGAACCAAAAGATTGGATGCCCGAAAAATATCGCAAGACTTTGATCAGACAAATTTCCCAACACGCTCATTCCGAAATTGTAGGGATGCTACCTGAAGGGAATTGGATTACACGAGCACCAAGCTTAAGAAGGAAAGTTGCCTTACTCGCTAAGGTCCAAGACGAAGCTGGACATGGTCTTTATTTGTATAGTGCCGCCGAAACTTTGGGTGTTGAAAGAGCAACATTGCTTGACCAATTGCACGAAGGCAAAGCCAAATACTCTAGCATATTTAATTACCCAACTGTTAGTTGGGCCGATATTGGAGCCATCGGTTGGCTGGTCGATGGAGCTGCCATTATGAACCAAGTGATGCTTACCAGAGCATCTTATGGTCCCTATGCAAGAGCCATGGTGAGGATATGCAAAGAAGAAAGTTTTCATCAGCGTCAAGGCTACGAGATCATGATGACTTTGAGCAATGGTTCTGAAGAACAAAAAGCAATGGCTCAAGACGCGCTCGACAGATGGTGGTGGCCTTCCCTTATGATGTTCGGTCCATCTGATAAAGAATCAACGCACAGTGCACAATCAATGGCATGGAAAATTAAAAGAAAATCTAACGATGATCTCCGACAACAATTTGTCGACGTCTCTGTTCCACAAGCCGAATATTTAGGCTTGAAAATTCCTGATGATAAATTAAAATGGAACGAAGAAAGAGGACATTATGATTTTGGTGAAATTGACTGGGATGAATTTTGGAATGTCATCAAAGGCAACGGTCCTTGCAATGAAGAAAGGCTCGCAGCGAGAGTCAAAGCACATGAAGAAGGTGAATGGGTTAGAGATGCTGCATTGGCCTACGCTGAAAAACATTCCAACAAACAAAAAGTGGAAGCATAATGAGCAACAAGAACTGGCCTCTTTGGGAGGTGTTTATTAGAAGTAAAAGTGGGCTTCACCATTTACATGCAGGAAGTCTTCATGCTGCTGATGCGGATATGGCACTTGCGAATGCTCGAGATGTGTACACCCGAAGGAATGAAGGTGTCAGCATTTGGGTTGTAGAATCCAAAAATATCGTTGCCAACGATCCATCAAAGAGTGAAGAATTTTTTGAACCCGCATCAGATAAAGTGTACCGCCACCCTACTTTTTATGAAATGCCAGATGAACTGAGTCATATCTAATGAAAAATAAAATTGCAAAATACTTAATCCAATTAGGAGACAATTGTCTCATCCTTGGTCAACGCTTAGGTGAACTTTGTGGCCACGGACCGGCTTTAGAAATAGATATTGCCTTGACAAATATCTCTTTGGATCTATTAGGTCAGACCCGCGCCTATTTTCAATATGCAGCTGAAATGAGTGATGACTTTGATAACGAGGACCAAATTGCTTTTTTGAGAAAAAGTAGCGACTATAGAAATTGCCACCTAACCGAACTACCAAACACAGATTTTGCACATACAATCATACGTCAATTTCTATTTGACCAATATCACCAATTATTACTTACTGATTTGATGAATAGCAATGATGAAAAGCTCAAAGCCATTGCAACAAAATCGATCAAAGAAGTAAATTATCATCTCAGATTCTCAAAAGATTGGGTAATCAGATTGGGTGATGGCACGGAGACCAGCAAAGTAAAAATGCAGGAAGCGTTGAATACTGTCTGGAGATATACAGAAGAATTATTAAGACCTTCAGAGCTCGATATTGAAATGGAAGGGCTGGGCATTGGCACCAATCCAGATCAATTGAAAGAAGAATATTTCGAAAAAGTCAAGTCTGTATTACAATTTGCAACACTTGAAATTCCTGAAAATAAATTTTTCGGAAAAGGTGGAAAAGAAGGTGTGCACACCGAACATTTCGGATACATACTTTCTGATCTGCAATATATGCAAAGAACTTATCCAAATCAGCAATGGTAAATACCACCCAAAAGGCAGAAATAGATAAGATATATAAAATATTGGAGACCATTCCAGACCCTGAAATTCCTGTCATCAATGTTCTTGAATTGGGAATTGTAAGAGATGTGGATTTCGCAGACGGCCAATACGTCATCACCATTACGCCTACGTATTCTGGATGTCCTGCGATGGAAATGATAGAAGTAAATATTAAAGCTGGTTTGCAAGAGAATGGCATTGACAATTTTACGGTCAAAACTACACTCACCCCTGCTTGGACCACAGACTGGATCACAGACGAAGCCAAAGTAAAACTCAAGGAATATGGTATCGCTCCACCTGTCGAAAAAACAAGTGATACAAGCTGGATTTTGAATGAAGAAAAAACTGTTCCTTGCCCTCAATGTGATTCCACCAACACCAAATTATTAAGTCAGTTTGGATCCACCGCCTGCAAGGCTTTATATAAATGTAATGACTGTTTAGAACCTTTCGATTATTTTAAGTGCCACTAATTATATGGAAAAAGAGAGCCCCATTTTATGTAACAAAAGAGGAAGTATTGGTCAATTAATTCTCAATCGGCCAAAGGCTTTCAATAGCTTTAACAGAGAAATGGCTTTGTCATTTCAGAAGGAATTTAAAAGCCTTGCTGATAATGACGAAATCAGAGTGATCTCCATCGAAGGATCTGGCAAAGCCTTTTGTGCAGGACAAGATTTGAAAGAAGTCACAGGCGACCAGAATCCTGGTTTTCAAACTATACTTGACGAACATTTCAATCCGGTCATCAAAATAATAACATCTACACTCAAACCGGTAGTCGCTTGTGTAAATGGCGTCGCTGCTGGAGCAGGAGCCAATCTTGCACTTGCTTGCGATTATGTTTTGGCAAAAGAATCTATGAGTTTCATACAAGCATTTGTAAATATTGGACTAGTACCGGACAGCGGAGGAAGCTACATCATCCCAAGAAAAATAGGCATGGCCAGAGCAAAGGCCTTACTAATGTTAGGAGACAAATTGACAGCCAAAAAGGCTGAAGAAATTGGTCTCATTGCACAAGTTTGCAAAGATGGAGATTTTGAAAATGAGGTTGAAAAAATATTGCAACGATTTGCAGTAATGCCTACCTATGCCATTGGATTGATAAAAGATATGCTCAACCAATCTGTGACAAATAATCTTGAACAGCAATTAGAATTAGAAAAGAAATATCAAATTCAAGCAGCTCATTCTGAAGATTATACGGAAGGAGTAAATGCATTTTTAGAAAAAAGAAAACCCACATTTAAAGGAAAATAAATGGCAAGTAAACTAGCTAATTTCGTTCTTGGTAAATGGATCGAAGGAGATGGAGATGGTAGAGAATTATACAATGCAGTCAATGGCGATGTCATAGGACTTGCCTCTACCCAAGGCATTCCCATGTCTGACGTATTGTCGTATGCGAGAGAAAAAGGAAATGCATTACGTAAAATGACATTCCTCGAAAGAGGCCTCATGATTAAAGAGCTTGCATTACACCTACACAAAAACAAAGAAAAATTCTATCCTGTCTCATATCAAACCGGAGCTACAAGAGCAGACAGCTGGATTGACATAGAAGGAGGCATCGGAAATCTGTTTGCCAATGCAAGTTTGAGAAAAAGACTTGGAAATGAAAGCTATTTTGTGGAAGGCGAACATATAGGTCTTTCAAAAGGTGGAAGTTTCATTGGACACCATATCATGGTACCAAAGCAAGGAGTTGCAGTGCACATCAATGCATACAATTTCCCTATTTGGGGAATGCTTGAAAAATGTGCAGTCAATTGGTTGGCTGGTGTTCCGGCAGTTGTTAAACCGGCCACTATCACTTGCTACCTGACACACGCAATGGTGAAGGAAATCAACGCTTCAGGAATACTCCCTGATGGAGCACTACAACTTTTGTGCGGCTCAGCTGGTGATATCCTCGATCATGTAGAAAGCCAAGATGTGGTGACATTTACTGGCTCTGCTTCCACAGGACAAAAACTTAAAGCTCATCCAAGAATTATCGCCGAATCCGTTCCATTTAACATGGAGGCTGATTCTCTCAACTGTACAGTACTTGGACAAGATGCAACTCCAGATACAGAAGAATTTAAATTGTTCGTCAAAGAAGTACGTAAAGAAATGACCGTAAAATGTGGTCAAAAATGTACAGCCATTAGAAGAATCTTTGTACCTGAAAATTTATTAAAAGATGTACAAATCGAATTGGGCAAACAACTCAATAAAGTAGTTATCGGTAACCCATTGAATGAAACGGTACGCATGGGTGCGTTGGCTGGAAAATCGCAAGTAGATGAAGTTCTAGATAAAATTGAAGTCCTGCGGAAAAATGCAGAAATTGTTTTTGGCAATACCGGAGAATTAAAAGAATTAGTAGATGCAAATGCATCGAATGGAGCCTTTTTGTCTCCGATTCTGATGCGAAATGACGATCCATTTAACAGTACAGCAGTTCACGAAGTTGAGGCATTTGGACCCGTGAGTACCATCATGCCTTACAAAACCCTTGATGATGCTATTGAGCTAAGCAGAATGGGGAAAGGTTCTCTTTGTTGCTCAATTACAACCAATGATCAAAAAATTGCAAGAGAATTCACCTTGGGTGCTGCCACGCATCATGGCAGAATCTTGGTACTAAATTCTGAATGCGCTAAAGAAAGCACCGGGCACGGATCGCCAATGCCAATGTTGGTTCATGGAGGCCCAGGTCGTGTGAAACACTATTTACAACGCTGTGCGATTCAAGGAAGTCCTACCTCAGTAACTGCCATTACAAGTATTTATCAACAGGGCGCAGAAATAAAAGAAAAACAAGCCCACCCTTTCAAACTTCACTTTGAAGAACTTGAAATTGGACACACATTGATCACCGCAAAACACACAGTTACAGAAGCTGATATCACCAATTTTGCAAATGTCAGTGGAGATCACTTTTATGCCCACATGGATTCAACTTCGCTAGAAGGAACCATTTTCGAACAGCGAGTAGCACATGGATATTATATCTTGTCAAAAGCAGCAGGACTCTTCGTTCAAGCCAAGAAAGGTCCGGTCCTCCTAAATTATGGAATTGATGAATGTCGATTCACCAAACCTGTATATCCAGGCACCACAATTGGTGTAAGATTTTCTGTCAAAGAAAAAATTGACCAGGAGAAAAAGAGCGAAGATGACATTGCTAAAGGGATCGTAAAATTCCTTGTTGACGTATATGATGATACCGGTGAAACTGTGGCGCTTGCCACCATTTTAACAATGGTGAAAAAACTAGACCAAGAGGACGAAAAAGAAGCCAATAAGTAATTTGTTAATTTTCCGGAGTCCTTGAAGACTACATTGCTATACCCATTTGAACCTTCGGCTCCAACTTATTGAGTCGTTCGTAAATGATTCACGATCATGATTCAGTTCATTCAGCAAAACATCTAAACTTGCAGTCATTATTCCTGCATAGATGGATCCAATTCTTTTCTTAATCACTTTTTTCTGAAAAGTTATTCACTAAAAAGTAAATTCTAGAGAAGAAAATATGACGGGCTTGAATACCTTTGTGCCAATGCAAACATTTGACGACTTTAAAATTCGCAAGCAACTGAGGGAAGCTCTTCATGAAATGGGAATCGAAACACCTACGCCCATTCAACTTGAATCCTTTTCCGTGATCAAAAGTGGTCGAAATGTAGTAGGCATTTCGCAAACAGGGACCGGAAAAACATTTGCTTTTTTGCTTCCCATTCTTGATCAGTTAAAGTACAGTGACCAAACGACACCTAGAGTACTCATAATAGTTCCTACCCGAGAACTTGTCGTCCAAACCGTCGATGAGATCAACAAATTAATTGAATTTTTATCGATTCGAGCCCTGGCTGTGTATGGTGGAGCAAACATCAATACACAGAAAAAACAAGTTGCACTGGGAATGGACATTCTCGTCTCTACTCCTGGGAGATTGTATGATTTAGTACTCCATGGTGCAGTCAAACTAAAACATATAAAACAACTTGTGATTGATGAAGTTGACATGATGCTTGACCTTGGATTCCGATTTCAAATTCACAACATACTTGACTTGCTTCCCGAAAAGAGACAGAATATCATGTTCTCTGCTACTATGACTGAGGAAGTTAGTGCCTTGATCGATGACTATTTTATCAATCCAAAATTCATCCAAATCGCATTGAGTGGTACGCCATTGGAGAATATTTCTCAAATTGGTTATGAGCTGAAGAACTTTTACACCAAAGCCAATATGTTGGAATGGTTAATCAAGGATAAAGATGAATTCCAGAAAGTACTCGTTTTTACCGCGAGCAAAAAACACGCTGATCGACTCTTTGAGTATTTGGATAAAAAATTCATCAACGAAATGGGCGTCATCCATGCAAACAAATCACAAAACTATCGACTCAGAATGGTCGATGAATTTGAAAATGGAAAGCTACGCGTTTTAATCAGTACAGATGTAATGGCCCGAGGTATCGATCTCGATCATATAAGTCATGTCATTTGTATGAATATCCCAACCTACCCTGAGAATTATTTACACAGAATTGGAAGGACTGGAAGAGCAGAAGCAATGGGTCACTCCATTCTTTTGTACACTTCAAAAGAGTTAGAAGCAAAGAAGGCAGTAGAAGAATTAATGAATTACAATATTCCTCAAGGAGAAATCCCTGAGGATTTAGAAATCTCCACTGACCTTCTTCCTGAAGAAAGAAAAAAACCACCAGGCAAAAATCTTCCTAGCAAAAAACAGGCAACATCAGGTGCGGCGTTTCATGAGAAGAAAGAGAAAAACAAAAAGACCAATCTTGGCAGCAAGTTCAAGAGAGCCAAGGCCAAAAAGTACAAGAAGCCTCAAAAAAGAGGAGATAAAATTCAAAACATGGCCTCCAAAAAAAGAAAAAAACGAAAAAAGTAATTCTCAATTCTTAATGTAATTTTCTTTCAAATTTTGGAGATGGTGAAGATTGTGATAATGCGTAAAATAGATTAGCTCTCTCATGGTCAATTTTCCAATCGCAGGATGAGGTACTACGTATTTACTCATTGATTTTTCGTTCCACTTGATCAATGATTTCTCGCAACGAACCATCGATTCTTTATACCTACTCATGAGTGTATCAAAATCAAACTCTCTACCTGGTTGTGCCGAATATCCTTGGACCGGAGACACAGGAGATAATTCTTGCAGTGTATTTAGATACTTATCACGCAACTCAGAATAACTTCTCTCTACCCTATTATTTTTCCCAAATTTATATCGCAAGATTAGCTTATTTAGATTCATCGCATACGAGGCACCGTTATTACTTTTTACCAAGTGGTAAATATGATGAGAAATAGGCCATTTACCAGACACAATTTCTTCATTAAAGTAGTCAGGAGATTGTGCATGACACCAATCTTCAACAGATTCACATGCCTCACTAAGTTGAATAGAAAGTTGTGGAATTGTCATTATCTAAATATTTTTCAATAGTTACTAAAAGTTACTAATGCAAAGATAGTATATTAGTATTCACAAAACTTCTGTCACCAAATCGTTTTCAAGTAACATGGAGGTAACCAATGCAACAAATTCGGACCAATTACTCAAGAAAAAAATTGAAACTTTTTTT
>JAHDDD010000149.1 GCA_020629535.1 Saprospiraceae bacterium | reverse complement strand
TTCACATTAAATTTCTCCATATATAGAAATAATTATCATAAATTATTGATCTTCAAGGAACTAATCATGCCCCCAAGAAATTGATTTAATGACCTAATTGATGGAATCAAAAATTTACATGAATTTTCCACATTGAATGAGGGCTTATCCACATAGTGTTATGTGCTCATTTTACAACCTGGAAAATTTAAATTTTTCAACTGTTAGCTTTGCGGCATAACCAAACCTTAAAAACTAAAAACAACCCTTTTCATGGCAAAATCAAAGCCTTTCCAGAATGATAAAGATGAGCAGTTGGATTTGATGATGGGAAAGGTGATGCCCCAAGCTGTTGACCTCGAAGAAGCAGTTTTAGGAGCAGCCCTCCTCGACAAAGATGCATTCCCTATCGTTGTAGAATTTCTTGATCCATCAAGTTTTTACTTGCCTTCGCATCAAGAAATCTATGCACACATGAAGCAACTTTTTGCCAAGCAAATACCCATTGATTTGCTCACTGTGCAGGAAGCATTGAATAAGTCAGGTAAACTTCAAAAGGTTGGTGGAATTACCTACCTCATGGACCTTTCCAACAAGGTCGCTTCTGCAGCCAATATTGAATACCACGGAAGAATTGTTCTTCAAAAACATATACAAAGAGAGCTAATCAGTATTTCCAACAGGACCATCAAAGATTCATTCGAAGACACGAAAGATGTTTTTGAATTGCTTGATGAAGTCGAACAAGGTCTTTACGAAATTTCTGAAAACAACCTGAATACAGGATTCAAACCGATCAGTGCTGTTGCAGCTGAAGTACAAAAAGAACTTGAAGAAATTAGCAAAAAAGGTGAAGCTGTAGTCGGTGTACCTTCAGGCTTTGAAGACCTCGACAAAGTTACCAATGGTTGGCACTCGTCTGACTTAATCATCGTTGCGGCACGTCCTGGTATGGGTAAAACTGCTTTTACTCTGTCTCTTGCCAAAAATGCGGCAGAACGCGGATATCCAGTTGCGATTTTCTCTCTTGAGATGGAAGACAAACAACTTGTTCAACGTCTCATTGCCATGGATTCTGAAATCAATACTTCAAGAATTCGTGCAGCCAAACTCGATCAGTCTGAATGGAATCGTCTTCATCAGTCAGTTCAAAAACTTTCTGATTTTCCGCTTTACATTGACGATACGCCTGGTATCAATATTTTCGAACTTCGTGCCAAGTGCCGACGTTTGAAAAGAAATCATGATCTGCAAATGGTTGTTATCGATTACCTTCAATTGATGAGCGCCGACAAAGGAAGCTCGAAAGGTGCAAATCGAGAACAACAGATCAGTATGATTTCAAGATCATTGAAAGGTCTTGCAAAGGAATTGAATGTGCCCGTTATCGCCCTTTCACAGTTGTCTCGGGCAGTAGAAACAAGAGGAGGAAACAAACGACCTATGCTTTCTGACTTGAGAGAATCAGGAGCCATAGAGCAAGATGCCGATATAGTAACATTTATCTATCGTCCAGATTATTATGATATGGAAGAAAGCGTTGACTTACCAGAAGATGTTGCTCAGATAATCATTGCAAAACATAGAAACGGTGCTTTGGCGGATGTGAATCTGAGGTTCATTGCTGACTTCGTAAAATTTGTTCCACTAGGTGCTGCAGGTTTTAGTCGTCTACGTCCGTTGGGTGAGTCAGGTGATGATCCTTTCGGAAATATTGACACATCCATTACCATCTCTTCCAAAATCAATGACGACGATATCCTATTTGAATAACATGTTGTTATGCAGGATGAACAAAAATATCGTCTGAATAAATTTATCGCTCACGCTGGGATCTGCTCCAGAAGAAAAGCAGCCGATCTTGTCAAAGCCGGCAAAGTAAAAGTCAATGGTAAAGTTGAAACCAATCCTGCCGTTGAAGTAACCAACAGCGACAAAATAGAATACGAAGGGAAGGTGGTAAAAGCTGATAAAAAACTCATCTATCTGTTACTCAATAAACCCAAAGGTGTCGTTACTACTATGGACGATGAGCAAGGCCGAAAGACTGTCTGGGACATCGTTCGGTCCAAAGTGAATACTCGAATTTTCCCCGTTGGTAGATTAGACATGTATACAACAGGACTTCTGTTGCTAACCAATGATGGTGATCTCGCCCTCAAGCTTTCACACCCAAAGCACAAAGTGAAGAAAATTTATCACATCCAACTTGACCAGCCATTAAAGGAAAAAGATTTAAAATTAATCCAAGACGGTTTGAAACTTGACGACGGCATCGCTGAGGTAGATGTAATTTCATACCTAAAAGGAAGAGACAAGCACGAAGTTGGCATTGAACTACATATGGGTAAAAATAGAATTATTCGACGCATCTTCGAACATTTAAATTATAGCATTCAGAGATTAGACCGTGTGTATTATGCCGGTCTAACAAAAAAAGATCTACCCCGTGGTTGGAGTCGATTTTTGACCAAACAAGAAATTATAATGCTAAGACATTTCACCTAAGATGAAAGAACACTCCTATCAATGGTTGGAAGATGAAACGATATTTAATATCGGTCAATGCAGTCCACACGCATTTCTTTTCCCATATGAGAAGGTGAAACTTGCAAAGAAATCTAAACGTAAAAAATCAAAGTTTTTTAAGCTCCTTAACGGAAAATGGGATTTTCATTATACTGAGAATCCGGAAACCATATCAGCTGATTTTTATAAGAAAAAAAAATTCAAATTTAAGAACAAAATCAAAGTCCCATCCAACTGGGAAGTCAATGGTTACGGTACACCCATATACGTCAATGACAGATATGAGTTTACTAAGAATCCACCATTTGTTCCAAGGAAAAATCCAACTGGAATTTACAGGAAGAAATTCAAGATTCCGAAAAACTGGAAGAAGAGAAGAACCTTCCTCACATTGGGCGCTGTTAAGTCAGCGGCTTACTTTTGGTTAAATGGGAAATTTCTTGGCTACAACCAAGATTCCAAAACGGAAGTGGAATTCGAACTGACCAAACACCTTAAAAAAGGAAAAAACGAATTGATCATTCAGGTCTTTCGTTGGTGCGATGGTTCTTATTTGGAATGCCAAGACATGTGGAGAATCAGTGGAATCGAAAGAGATGTATTTCTATGGTCTGCTCCAAAAGTACATATTCAAGATTTCTTTCTTAATCCAACTTTCAACACATACGACCGGACCGGAAGAATAGATATTTCACTTTCAATCAATGGAATTTCAAAGAAAAGAAAAGATGTTCAAATAGAATTTCAATTATGGGACAAACAAGCCAATCAAAAAATATTCAAACAATATCTATCTTTCATCAAAGCTCTTGATGGAAGTTACAACTCCTCACTGTATATAGAAAAATGTCTTCCTTGGTCTTCCGAAAACCCAAAACTTTATCAATTGCTGATCATCATGAAAGTCAATGGTCAAGTTGAGGAGGTATTAGAAAACAAAGTTGGCTTCCGAAATGTAGAAATCAAAGAAGGATTGCTTCGCTTAAACGACGAAGTCTTGACCTTCAACGGAGTAAATCGACACGAACATGATCAACACACAGCTCATGTCATTGATAAAAAAGGGATGCTGGAAGACATCCGCATCATGAAAGAAAACAACATAAACGCTGTACGTAATAGCCATTATCCCAATGATCGCATTTGGTATGAACTATGCGACAAATACGGTCTTTATGTTGTAGACGAAGCAAATATAGAAAGCCATGGCATGGGCTATGGCGAAGAAAGTCTCGCCAAACAAGAGAGCTGGTTCGAAGCTCATTTGGACCGGACCAAAAGAATGTTTCACCGATCAAAAAACCATTGTTCCATCATCACATGGTCACTGGGCAATGAAGGGGGAGATGGAATAAATTTTCAGAAAACATATGAGTGGCTAAAGTCTCAAGACCATTCAAGACCCATTCAATATGAGCAGGCAAATTTGGAAGGTCATACAGATATCTACTGCCCAATGTATCCTTCGGTAGATCATGTGGAAGAGTATGGAAAAAACAATCCTGACAGGCCATTGATCATGTGTGAATATGCTCATGCCATGGGCAACAGCTTAGGCAACACAAAAGAATATTGGGACCACATCAACAAATACGATCATCTCCAAGGTGGATTCGTTTGGGATTGGGTAGACCAAGGCATTGCTGTCAAAAATAAGAAAGGACGAAAATTCTGGGCATATGGTGGCTATTTTGGTGACAAAGATGTTCCAAGCGATGACAATTTTTGCATCAACGGTCTATTGTTTCCTGATCGGACGGCTCATCCAATGCTTCATGAATTGAAAAAACTTTATCAGTATTTCGATTTCAAATTGAAAAATGATGAACTGTTGATTGAAAACCTATTTCAATTTGAAGCACAAAACATTTTACTATCGTACAAGCTTTGGACACCTCGAAAAAGCATTGAGACAAGAACATTAGACTTACACATACCGCCAAAGGGTCAGTCAAAGATCAAGATTAAAACCAAAACTTCTCAATTGAAGGAAGCTTGGTTCTTAGATGTTGCCATCATTCAAAATGATAAAAGACCTCAAACCAAAAAAGGCCATATTTTGGCAACTTACCAATTCGAGTCAAAGACTTCAGTATCATTATCTGCATTCTCAATTCAAGATGAGAAAAAGACAGTCTGGAAACTTGACAATAGAAAATTTATCTCGGATTCCTCAGAGATCTCTCTTGGAGGAAATGGATGCATCAAGTCCATTGATTTTGGCGAAACAAGCTTATTAAATACTCCACTCATTCCTAATTTTTGGAGACCGCCAAACGACAATGATTTTGGTTGCAACCTATCTGAAAGAACCCAAATTTGGAGGAACATAAGCTCAAGACTTGAAACCATCCGTGAAAAGAAAGTCAAAGATGGAATAAAATTTTTGCTCAGAGATCCTGAAGAAAACATCCAACTTGTAACAACATATACGATCATACGTAATTTGATCAAAGTTACAATTGAGTTTATACCATTGAAACAAAAATTACCTGAGATGCACAGATTCGGCATGCATACTGCTTTGCATAAAGAATTTGATCTAGTGCAATATTTTGGTCGCGGTCCATTCGAGAATTATCCGGACAGAAATTATGCTTCAAACATCGGATGGTACAAAGACAAGGCAGATAAAATGTTCGAAGATTACATCAGCCCACAAGAAAATGGATACAGAACGAATTGTCGATCGGTATTCATTCACAACAAAAAAAATCAAGGCTTAGAAATCTTATCTGAAAAAGATTTTGGATTCAGCGCTATACCATTCGGAGTAGTACAGTTGACACAAGAAAAACGAGGGAGTAAATACAATGTCGACTTAAAACCTGAAAAACAAGTTCACCTCCACATAGATAAAGAAATGAGAGGTCTTGGCGGGACAGATTCATGGGGTTCTCATCCATTATCTAAATATAGAATCGAAGCTAGTCACAAAAAATTCGAATTTTATATTAGATTTAGAAGATAAACAATCTTCAAGATGAGCTCATCGATTTCTAATATCGATCTCAGTATAGTGATCGGTTATTTTTTACTTGTACTTGGTATTGGTTTTGTCATTTCTAGAAACACCAAAACGGGCGAAGACCTCTTTTTAGGTGGAAGAAGTTTTGGCTGGGGACTAATTGGACTTTCATTATTTGCTTCCAACATTTCAAGTTCGACCATCATCGGTCTGTCGGGAGCAGCGTATACAACGGGGATCGTGAACTCAGTTTACGAATGGATGTCTGGCCTACCACTCATCATTGCAGCGCTCATCTTTGTACCACTATATTTAAAAAACAGGATCTCTACCATTCCAGAATTTCTGGAACTCAGATATGACAGAAGAAGTCAGATATTCTTTTCAGCTGTCACAATTTTTAGTACGATCATGATTGAAACTGCCGGTGCCTTGTATGCGGGGTCATTGGTCTTAAAAGCGTTTTGGCCTGATCTCGTCATGTGGCAAACAACATTGGGTCTTGCATTGATAGCCGGAATTTACACCGCCTTTGGTGGATTAAAAGCAGTGGTCATCACTGACTCTATTCAAGCTGTAATATTGATCGTTGGATGTACGGTCATGACATGGATACTTTTTGGAAGAATGGATTATTCTTGGAGTGCGATCGTAGATGCTGCTCCTGAAGGTCATTTCTCTGTGGTGCGACCTTTGGATGATCCAGGTATTCCTTGGCCCGGTTTGATTTTGGGAGTTCCATTTTTAGGATTTTGGTATTGGTCTACCAATCAATACATTGTACAAAGGGTTCTTGGTGCAAGAAATCTCGAACAAGCAAGATGGGGTGTTATCTTGGCTGGTTTCTTAAAAATCATTCCACTGTTCGTCATGGTTTTTCCAGGAGCAATGGCAATAAGCCTTTATCCAGGTCTTGCCAATGGTGATGCTGTTTTTCCAAAATTGGTGACAGAAGTTTTACCGGTCGGATTGGTAGGTCTCGTTTTGGCAGGATTGATTTCTGCTATCATGTCAAGTGTAGATTCAGCATTAAATTCATCTTCTACCCTTGTGGTCCTGGACTTTATCAAGCCGGTTAATCCTAATATTACAGAAAAGCAAATTGTGCAGTATGGTAGAATTACGACTGTGATCTTTATGTTGCTTGCTGCTTTTTGGGCGCCACAAATCGCAAACTTTACAGGACTTTGGGACTACCTGCAGCAAATGTTCTCAATTCTTGTTCCACCGATTGCTGTGATATTTCTCATTGGTGTTTTTTATAAAAGAGGAAATGGCGATGGAGCATTCTGGACGCTGGTGCTAGGTACCGGTTTGGGTGTATTGCTTTTTATTCTTGGCGAATTTGGATTATGGAATCTTCACTATACGATCAATGTTGGTCTTATGGTGGCAGCCAGTAGCATCATATTTATTCTCATCAGTAATATGACACCCGCTCCAGATTACGATCAAATCAGCAAATTTGTATATCAAAAAGATTTGCTTGATCATGACGGAGGATTTGAAAAAAATCTCAAGGATCCTTCATTGTTACTCAACTACAAATTTCAAATGATTGTGCTTGCCATCCTCATCTTTGGAATTTTATTCTGGTTATGGTAATCTCCATTACCATGATAAATATGTAATGTTTAGGAACATATTGAGAAAAATAGGTCTAAATACCTGCGGATAGCTGCGATAGCCTTTAATATTCCATTCAACCAGATATAGTATAACTAACTTATTATCAATGGGTTACGAATAGACCGCTATTTATTTGGGAAAAATTGGTCTTTTTTCTTCAAAAAAAGTCGCTTACCCACCCAACCTGCTTTATCTATTATGCGATGTAGTCAATAGAAAGGAAAAAGCATGAACTTTGCATCATCAATACAAACCAACATTTTGGAACTAAGACCAAAAGCAAAGCTGACAGCTGAGGAGCAACTTATTGGCAGACTGGTCAAAAACGACCGGAATGCGCAAAAGGAGTTGTATAATACCTATTTCTCTAAGATGATAGGTATTCCAATGCGTTACACCAGCAATAAAGATGAAGCTTACGAGATTCTGAATGATTCATTTATGAAAGTTTTCAGCTCGATAAGAAATTATAAACCAACAGGCAAATTGTCTGGTTGGATTGCAAAAATAGTTTTACACACCACCCTGGACTTTGTGCGAAAAAAGTATCGCTATAAAGAAATGGGCGAATACGGAGAAGCACAGATCATTTCTGTTAACAATGATGCACTATCAAATTTGGGAATTGAAGAAATCTACTCCAAAATTCAATTACTCCCTGATGCAACGAGAACCGTATTCTCAATGTTTGTGATTGACGGATATTCTCACAAAGAAATTGCTGAACAATTGAGCATTTCAGAAGGAACATCCAAATGGCACTTGTCTAATGCCAGAACCAAACTTCAAGAACTATTAAAAGCTTAAGGATTATGAAAACGAATAAAAATAAATCATTCGAAGATATACTGCGAGAACGCATCCATACAGAAGAAATGCCTTTTGACAATCAAGCATGGGCAATGATGGAGGCCAAACTTGACGAAAAAGAAGCAGCGAATTCATTCAAAACAAAACTTCCATATTACAAATTAGGAATGCTACTATTGGCTTTGATCTCTGCCTCACTTCTTTTTTACATGTCTAACTCTTCAACAACTGTTGACAACGAAGTTTCTGAAGTAATTCAAGAGAAAAGCATATTGTCAACCGTTAGTGAAGAACAATCTTCAGTAGACTCCAAAACAGAATTGACAACAGAAGACGGAAGCATTGACCAAAAAACAGAAAGCAATGCTTCTTCAAATGAAATCAACCTTGAAGATTCTTCTAAAGAAAGAATTTCTGAATCCTCTACAAACGAGATTTCAAATTCATCAACTACAAAAAAAGTAACAGAAAAAAACACCAATACAAATTCATCATCAAAGACAAAAACCAGCATCTCAAATATCAATAATGATGTAAGTTCGACACAAAAAAATACGAGTACTACTCCCATCGCAAACAACAAAACTATCAACTCAATTATTCAGAACGAGAACAGTACGAACGTATTAACTTTCGAAAATTCGGCTTCATCAAATGACAATATTGAAGTAAATGAGAAAGAACTTGAAGAGATCACCAGAAAAACTTTGAGTCTCAACAAAATCCAAAATTTATCTGCTTATCCCATCCGCTTTGATTCTCCAAAGGAGGCCATTTCAGATGATTCGCGTGTGAAAGAGCCTAAAGAGTATTATCGTCCTGCTACACACAACATTACTTTTGGATTGCAACATGGCATGTCTTCTTTGAATGTTTCAAATCCTGATTTTGGTGAAAATACTCCATATGTCACCATGTCAAAGGAATACAACATATACCTTGGCTACCTCTATAGACCAATGCAAAGTGTCGGAATTGAACTTGGTGCAATCACAAGAATCAAAGATGCACAACTAGGTCAATTCTTAAACAAAGAGGAATACAATCTTGAGACACATAAATTTGGAAGTGCGCAGGCTGATATTACATACGCATTTACAGATCCATATATCAATCTTCACTACTACCTGAATGTAGCTCCAAAATTGGAACTTGACTTTTATGCAGGCTTTATTTGGTCAAATCCATTCATGAGTGTAGGCTATGGAACAGGATCAAGTTCAGGCTACCTTGGTTCATCAAGAGGATGGGTAATTTCAACTGATACCGATGCAAGTATTGGACCGGACTACGAAGGAAGATTAAACCTTGGAATCAACGCAAATATCATTTCGAAGAATAGAAATTCTTTTAATCTAGGGCTCCTTTATACCAAATCAATCTTTAACAATACCCAAGGAAATTATGGCATCCTGACCTCAGGTGACAACATTGATTCAGGAGGTTCTTATACACCACTGGCTGATGGCCTTCGTTTGAACATGGCTTGGAATTTTGCATTGAAAAGAGGAAAGAAAAGCTACAAAGTAAACACAGCAGAATCAAATAAGACACAAGATTTTTTCATCCAAATGGATTATGGACAACATACCAAAGGTCAACTCATCTGGCAAGAAGGTGTAGTGACTTTCAATGGAACA
>JAHDDD010000148.1:5133-9587 GCA_020629535.1 Saprospiraceae bacterium | reverse complement strand
ATTGGTGGCTATATTATTAATACCAATCATTGTCATTGTTATTTGCTACCTAGTAAATCCGGATTGGATACAACAAAAAGCCATTGACTATTTTTACCCTACTGTCAATATTGAAGAAAAATATGTAGACAAGATCACCACTGAGATTCCTCCAGTTTACGAATTGATGTCGATTGCGTGTAGTCTTACAGAAACTTTTCAAAATGATTCAAACTTACTTAACCAAAGGACCAATTATTATTCAAAAATGATGTCTCATTTCGGTCCATTTAAAGATCATAAGCTGGTTAAGATTTTGAATGAAAGATTGAAAAATGATGATGACTTTTTCACCAAAGGAGCCATCAGACCACTTTCGTTGAATTATGACATCAATGAGAGAAATGAGCTGGTAAACAATCATACTTTTAATATCAGGAGCATTTTACTGTTGGCATTGAAGTCTAAGATTTTCACCATTGACAATCATCGCGATATAATCAATGACTTTGCAAAGAAAACCGACTTCTACAAATTTTACGATGAAAACACTAGTCATTATCAAAGCATTCTCGACGCATACGACCAACTTTGTGATTTTGAAGATATGCAAAATTGGTTGGAAGCAAAGTTCGATGAAAGGTATAATTCATATAGAATCATATGCTCACCATTGACCGGAGGATTCCATAACACCCTTTCATTTAAAGATAAGAAAACGGCTAAGGCTCAAAATTTCATGTTCCAAAGTACTCCTAGAGAAGGAACGGATACACTATCAGGTGACGAACTTGAAATTACTTCCAGCAGAATGTCCAGAACTGTTTTTACCGAAATTGATCATAACTATGTAAACCCATTGACTGACAAATATGTATCTGAATTAAATACAAGCATGAAAGACTTCAAGGATTGGAATCAAAACAGAAATTACCAATCAAAATACAACACATTTAATGAGTACATGACATGGGGTGTTTTTTGCTTATATGCATTGGACACTTATTCTGAAAAAAATATTGACACCATAGTGAACATCCAAGCAAACTTTATTTCCGATCACAGAAAATTTATAAAGTTTCGTGAATTCAACGAAACGTTGATGAGTCAGTATGTAGAACTGGGCAAGCCTAAAATTGAAACGCTATACCCAATTATGTTTGATTGGATAAAATCAGAGGAAGAAAAAATCAGATAGACACTTCAATCGTCGGATAATTAACCCGGTTCATCGCAATGGCTTGGTCAATATTCTTTTTAGCAATTACCTTACGCAAAATTCGCATAAATGAAAAACACAATCAAAACCCTGATCGCTCTTTGCGTTACTATGAGCTTGTATGGACAAACTTCTATAAAAGGAATTGTCATCGACTCAAATGAAAAACCAATCTTCTTTGTAACGGTAGCCTTGTATTCGTTACCAGACAGCAATTACGTAGATGCCTTATCGACCGATGAGGAAGGCTTATTTGAATTCAAGCAAATTGATGTTGGCGACTATTATGTTGTAAGTAGTATGCTCGGATATGCAGATTATGGCTCTGAAGCATTGACGATCCCAGCAGCAAATCCCATATTTTTGCGAATCAAAATGGAAGCTGATGCACAACTTTTAGAGACTGTTGAGATCAAAGAAAAATTGCCATTATTAGAACAACGAGCCGACAAACTCGTAGTGAATGTTGAAAACAACATGACAAACACAAACGGCAACCTGTTGGATGTGATGCGAAAGGTACCAGGGATGTTGGTGATCAATGATCGATTGTCAATGCCAGGCGTAGGAAGCCCAACAATTTTGATTGATGGTCGAAGCACTCAGTACATGGACATGGAATCACTGCTAAAAGAAATGCCAGGTGACAACATTAAAAAAATTGAAATCATCCACCAACCGGGAGCTGAATATGAAGCAGCCGGTTCTGGCCCTATATTAAATATCATCCTCAAGAAAAATGCACTTTTTGGGACCAATGGAAATTTGACTCTTGGTGCAGGAAAAGGTGAGCTTTGGGATTATACTACAGGTTTGAATCTGAGCCATTATGCTGGTGACGTGAATCTTAGCGGTGGTATAGGATACAGCAAAAATGCCTGGCTAGAAAACCTAAGTATCAACCGAATTCTCACTGGTATTGGCGACGATTTTGATGGAACGTATACACAGGTGAGTGACGAACGTGCCAGACCGGATTCTTATCGGGCCAATATCAGAGTTGACTGGGACATCACTGAGAAGTATCGAATCGGATTGCAATCAAAATACTATTCAAGTTTCAATGATTATGTAGGCACCAACCTAACGGAGATAAAGCTTGTAGATGAGGCTGGAACTTCTTATTCGCTCAATTCAATAAACACCCATGACAAAATGTGGAGTTACCAAACCGTGAATCCATATTTTATTATGGAGTTAGATACTTCGGGTCAAAAATTGCAATTTGATCTCAGCTCTGCGTTTTACAAGGTGGATAACAGCAATATCCTGGTCACTTCTGACACCGATTCTCCCAACGAACTATTCGAACAACAATACATCCAACCGGGCAATACCAAGATTTTTGCCAGTTCAGTGGATTACACAAAGCCATTTAATAAAAGCATTGAATTAAAGACCGGAGCAAAATTCAGTTGGGCTGATCTAGACAATGATTTACAATCGAGCTTTAAAAGTGAAGGACAATGGATCAACAATCCACAACAAAGCAATCATTATTTGTTTGATGAAAAGATATATGCAGCCTACAGCAAGCTCAGTTGGAATGCAGACAAGTGGTCAGGCACTGCTGGTTTAAGATATGAACACAGCGAATCAGAAGGCAACTCTCTGACGCTTGATTCAATCCAGACAAGAACCATATCGAAGCTATTTCCTAGCGCTAGTATTTCAAGAAAACTTGGAAAAGTATTGGACGCATCCGTCGCATACAGCTATCGCGTGAATCGTCCTCGTTATTCTTCATTGAATCCTTTTGTTTATTATCTTGACCCCTTCACATATCAGTCAGGCAACCCAAATTTAAGACCGGAACTGACACACAGCTTGAAATTTAGTTTAAGCTATGAAGGTCAACCATTTTTCAATATTGAATACAAAAGATCAGACGATGCTATTGTAGAGGTGACAGAACAAGAAAAAAACAATCAAGAGGCATTTAAAACCGATGTCAACTTTGACCTTCAGGAAAACTTCAGTACAAGTCTGTTTTTTCCACTTGACTTTATCCCCGGTATCAATGGATACGCTGGCGTCATTGTAGCCAACAATACGTACAATTCACTTTACAATGATGCACAATTCAACAGGGGCAAATGGAGTACAACCACTTTTCTTCAAGCCAACTTTACCCTACCCTGGGAAATCAACGGTGAGATTGGAGGATGGTATAACAGCGGCACACAAGAAGGTATCTTTGATTCAGAATATTTATATGGAACAAGCTTGGGTCTGAGTAAAAAATTTCTTGAAAATAAATTAAAAGTAAGTGTTGGTTTTGAAGATTTCTTCAACCGCTTTTGGCATGCCAATGTAGATTATCAGCAAGACATGAATCTGGTGGTACGCTGGCAAGCTCCTGTAGTAAATGCTCGTGTCAGTTATAAGTTTGGCAACCAACATTTAAAATCACAGAAGAGACATGAAGGTAGTGCAGATGACATATTGAGAAGAGCCACATCAAACTAACTCTTGGTTCTCTCTCCAAAAGCATACTTTAGCTTCATAGAAATACCAATGATTGGAAATGGATAATTATTAGGATCATGATAAAAAGCCCAGGTTGGTGGGACTTCTTCTACATCTTCAGGTACATCTTTATTTCTCACATAGTAAATCCCCACTCCTAAATTTACCGCAAATTCAAAGTGGAAAGGATTCCAATCTGTTTCTATGAAACCAATTCCCAAGGTAGGACCAATTAAGGTTCTTTCTTTTGTATAATTAATTCTTTGAAAAAAGGTATTGTTGAACCTCCAAACCCAATCATTATAATGATGATTTGATTTACGAAAATAAATGGTGGACAAAAAGATTGTCTTCTCTGAAAAGCGTCTTTTGAATCCAAGCTTTACCCTATAGCCTTCTTTGTACAATGCAACATTTGCGGGTTGTCGAAAAATACGAGCTCCTTCCAATTCAATTGAATTACGATCATTGAGTGTTTTCTCAATACCAAATTGTACTCCACTCAAATTGTTGAGGAATGCAGATGGAGAGAAGGTAATCGCCCACTTTTTTGTATTTAATGAATCATCCTCTTGTGCAGAAAGATTCAACCATGTAAAACACAATAAAAAAAGCAGCAACCTCATAATTTCAATGATGACAATTCTGACATGTTATCAATATCAGTATAATCAAACTGATACAACGAATCCGGTCCTACGACAAGCAGTAAGCCATTTTGGGTAATAACATCGGTCGCTTTAAATGCTGGGAAGTGATGCGTTATATAAATACTATCAGATCTCTC
>JAHDDD010000148.1:0-5123 GCA_020629535.1 Saprospiraceae bacterium | reverse complement strand
CTCAACATCGATCACTTTGAGTCCATCGTCAGCTTCACATACAAACAACCAGTTACCATCGAGTCCTAAGCCTTTTGGGTTAGACATTTCAAGTCTGTTAAAATATATTGGATTTTCAAGATCTTGAATATCATACAATCTCAACTCATTTATGTCGAATCTAGCACAGTTATCCGTTATGGAAGAAGACAAGGTGACATAAGCTATTGTATCGTTAGCAACAACTGGATCACAAGGTCCAAAATCGAGGAAACTATTATAGTCAGTTGTACTTAATTCTGTCGGAATACCTTCACCGGAAATATCATAAATATGCAATGCTGTTCTAGACCCAATGAAAAGAACCTCGCCTCTTCTAAAGAGCGATTCCACACCAAACCCAAGTACTTTGCGATTCAATTCCTGAGGCAAATCTGGTTGAGCAATTGAATAGGTGATCAATTCTGAATCACTGATGACATATAGATTATTGCCAAAGGTCAACATATTGGCGTAAGACCCAGATTGCACTCCACCTGCCTCTGAAAGGCTACCATCAGAATCTGCACATCCTGTCCAAATAAGAATAATTATAATGGGTAAAAATAGATTTTTCATATTCTACATTCTGGATTAACTAATATTGCTTCTTCCCAATCGACGACGATTCCTTTGTTGATGTCTACACATTCAAAGAAGCCAAAATAATTAGATGGGAATAATTCACCATTTGGTTCTTGATAAATATCTTCAATCTTACTCACCAATTGAATGGCTGCTGGATTTGAAATATCCAAAACCAATAAATCGTGCGAATTTTCTGCATACAAAAAATTTCCTTTCAAGGTAAAATCAATGTTTCCAGGGATTTTCCAAAAATGCACGTTCTGCGGATTGGTAGGATCAGAGTTATCAACCACATGAATACCTTCAAATCTTTCGCCAATAAAGATGAATTCATTAAAGGCCACAATCTTTCCAAGCTTTCCGAATTCTCGCGCTTCATCCGAACCAACGTCTCCTAATTCAAGAAAGGTTCTGTAGACCGGGCGCAGCCCTTCAGTTGTAAAATTCTCATCCTCTGTTGGAATGTTGCAGGAACCAAGCAAGAGGATAAAAGTGAAAATCAATAATTGTTTCATATGCGTATTTTTCTTCAAATTTAATTAAGCCTTATTTCCGATATCTTTATGGTATAAGACGAAATACAAGGTTTAAACGTAAACTTGTCTAAAATTAATTTTCCGTTTTTAGAATATTTAAATTTTAACTTTTGACCAATCTATTGAGCTCTTCAAACACATGATTTGCTGTTGTATTCCAATCAAAAAATGCAAGCCTATCCTGCCCTTCCCGGATCAATTGTGATCGATAGTCTTCATTATGGTAAACCTTTGAAATTCCTTTGGCAATATCATCAGCTTCATTAGGATCCACTTGGTGAACACCATTCCCTCCTACTTCACTCATCGAACTGTCTTTAGAACAAACAACTGGCACCCCACAAGAGAATGCTTCAAGGACGGGAATCCCGAATCCTTCAAACAATGAAACATATACAAGCATATCGGCAGCTGCCATAATCTGTTTCACTTCATCACCAATACCAGTCAAATGAATAACGTCTGCTGAATCGTTAATGGCAGTTTCAATATCTCCACTATTCCAAGCGAGTCTTCCAATCAACAATAGTTTATGATCCGTTCCTTTTGAATGCTTGAATATCTGGAATGCTTCTATGAGTTTTTTGATATTCTTTCTTGGATGCAATGAGCCGAGGTACAACAAATACCTACAACCTCCGGCATAACTTTCTCTGACTTGCTCTTTTGATTGTGAAGTCAATATTTCAAATCCTTCAGGAGCGGCATTTCCTGCGACAGAAATCTTATCAGGTGATATATTATAATTTTTTATAATATGTTTTTTGGTGAATTCGGAGACTGCTACAATGTGGTCTGCCCTTTTGTGAAATTTAGGCACATTGTTCTGAAGATATTTTTGTTGCACAGCAGGAAGATGATCTGGAAATGCTTCGAACGCTAAGTCATGAATGACCATCAAGGTCGGAACCTTGGACCGGAGTGAAAGAAAACTCTCACCAGAATAGAATACGTCGATACCGTCTCTTTTCATCGCTCTTGGCAAGGACCATTCATACCAAATTTTCCATAGCCAAGGATGACGAGCTTGAGGACGTACAATCTTTGGCTTTACATTTTTTGCAAAAACAAATTTTTCGTCAAAATCACGATCGAAGTAAATATAGAATTCATGTTCCGGGTGAGCCAGAATCATCCGCTTGGTGGTTTCAAAAATATACCTGGGTATCCCTTCCAGAATACCTGGCAATAATACTCTCCCACTAATGCCTATTTTTAACTTTTTACTCATGAAAGCATTGATTCAAAACATCGATCGTAATGTTCAATATTAGAATTCCAAAGATATTTATTTGAATGTTTAATCAGTTCATCTCTGAAGGAAGTCCATCTCCCATCTTCGACGATCCAATGCAACTTTGAAAATAACTCCCCTTCTTGATAAAAAAGATCTATGAATCCCTCGCCAAAATGTTCTGGATAAACCAATCGCTGTGGCAATAAAGGAACAAGCCCTGCTTGCACTGCCTCCATCACTGAAATCCCAAAAAACTCTTGCTTACTTGTCACAGGCAAAATATTGGCGATCGATAATTTCTCATAATAATCACTCCTATCATTAACATAGCCCCAATGCAAAATCCGGTCCTTCAAATTTTCTTTGTACGCCTGTATTTCTTTTGAAATACCTGACCTTTCTTCACCCAAAATCACCAGACCGAAATCCAAGCCATGCTTTTTCAATTTTTGCATAACTTCAAAAAATGAAAGTGGGTCTTTATCGTATTCCCAACGATGATTCCACGCAAAAATCGGCTTTTCATTTTTCTTATTCGGAATGCCTTGGTCAATTCCAACGTATAGAACTTCACTTTCATTTCTCAATCTTTGCACTTGATCCATCGGTTTGTAATCAGGAAGTCTTCTGACCAAATTTTCAGCTTCATTCAAAAATTCTGTTTTATGGAATTCTGAATTGAATACCACCTTATCTGCCAGAAAACAACTTTTCAATTGCATAAACCCATAGTGAAAGTCACGTCCTTCTTTCAAGTCTGTATCATGTTGACTTTTAGGATAGGTCAATTGATTTTCATGCATATAGTACATGATGGGTACATTTCGAAATTCGACTTTTAATGATGATTTTAGATAAGGTAGATCGACCATTGACGTACACAAAATGATGTCAGGTTTTTCATCTAACTCATTGACCATATGCGCCAACTCAATGGCTCCTCCTTCCATTCTCCATTTCCAATGTCTTGAAGGCAGACCTAGTATTTCAACCTTGTGTTTTGAATGATGCTGAATGGCTTCTGCCCATTGCTTATGACTTCCGCCCAAATATGAATCAATGATGAGTATCTGCATGTCGATCTTGAATCGAAAGCAAAGATGTAAATTTTATTCTCTGTAAAAGAAGAAACTTTAGATTCAAAACATGTATTAAACCATTATCAATGTTCTCAAGAATGATTACCTTAATATCTGAACCATTCAAACCATTCAAAATCATGGCCATGAGAATCTGCTTTTTTATATTCAGTTTAATGATCAGCCACCATCTTTTCGGACAAACCAATGTTAGACCCGCAAAAGCATTGACCACAGACGTATTGATAGGTCAATACGAAACAACAGCGAGTGGAGTAAGTGCTACTCCTGAGTTGATCAGAGAGATTCTTTTAAATGATGTCAATGCCGACTCTCTCAGAAATTACATGGAAGCCTTGGTTTCATTCGAAACAAGAAACACTGGCTCTGATACACTTTCAGCGACAAGAGGCATTGGTGCGGCAAGAACCTGGGCTTACCAAAAGTTCGAGTCATTTGGCTTGTTAGGTGATCAAAATGTGTATGCAGATTATCTGTTGTATGATCAAAATCTTTGTGATGTGAGTACACACAAAAATGTGCTTTGCATCCAACCTGGAATGGATCCTGATGCTGGTGTTGTATTGATTGAAGGACATCTTGATTCACGCTGTTCGGAAAACTGTGATATTGACTGTGTAGCTCAAGGCGCCGACGACAATGCCACTGGTTGTGCTTTGATCATTGAACTTGCTAGGGTTCTGTCTCAATTGAGATTTTCGCGGACCATCGTTTACATGCTCACCACTGGTGAAGAACAGGGTTTGGTAGGAGCCACGGCCATGGCCCGTTTTTGTGATAGTAATGATGTCGACCTCAAAGCGGTACTAAACAATGATACTGTTGGTGGAATCACGTGTGGCATGACCGCCTCACCACCTGGATGTTCCGAAGAAGGAGCCATCGACAGTACCCAGCTTCGCATATTTTCGTTCGGTTCTTCCAATTCGGTGCACAAGTCCTTGGCTAGATTTATAAAGCTTCAATACGAAGAAGAGATTATGCCGCAGAGCGAAGTACCTATGCTCATCTCTATCATGGCCCCAGAAGATCGGACTGGAAGAGGAGGTGATCACATTCCTTTCCGTGAACGAGGTTATCCAGCTGTAAGATTTACATCGGCAAATGAACATGGAGATGGTGGCCTTGATGAAGATTATATGGATCATCAACACACATCAAATGACATCCTTGGTTTTGATTATGATAACGACGGAGCCATTGACAGTTTTCTGGTGGACTTCAATTATATGAAAAGGAATACGATCATCAATGGAATCGGACTAGCCATCTTGGCCACCAATCGTGAAGATGCACCAGAGATAGAAATTGAACAAGTTGGAGATATGGTCAGGGTCAATGTTTTAGATGCAATGGGATATGAGCAAATCAGAATAGGTGTTCGTACAGAGACCAATGACTTTGATCTGATCTATGATTTCAATGTCAAGGATGAAATTTTAATTCCTGGAGGAGAAGCAAATACCTTTTTCTTTGTAAGTGCTTGCGGAGTGGTCAATGATATTGAAAGTTGTTTTTCTGAAGAAAAATTTATCATCTTAAATTCAACCACTGATCTTCCTCAATGGATATCTTATTTGTCAAGTCAACCAAATCCATTCACTGAAAGTACCATTATCAGATGGAATACCCATTCTATCCCAT
>JAHDDD010000147.1 GCA_020629535.1 Saprospiraceae bacterium | reverse complement strand
GGCAAGACTTTGCACCGAAATATCTCCTTTTGATCTCAATGATAATTTTATGATGGTTGGCTGTTCTGTTATAAAGGCTGCGACCTTCATTCCTTTTATCATCAATATGTAATTCACAATCCCTTCTGTGTCTCCTCTTTCAATGCCAAATTCTTCATAGTCTTCTTTGGTCAATGTGATGATTCCAGCATGATGTTCGTGAATGATTTCAAGACGATTGGCCAGACAATGTCCAAGCAATGAAATTTGTTTAGGGGTGATGGTATTGAAAATAAGATCCTGAATTTTGTAATCATCTGCTCCCTTTTCTTTCAATGCTGATGCGACAGTATAGGTGTATGGATTGGTTGAGTACTTAAAAGAACCAGTATCAGTGATCAATCCAATGAATAAAAGTTCAGCAATGTTTTGGTCAATTTTTCTGTCTTCATCAAGTTGCTGTATAAACTTGTAGACCAACTCGCAGGTAGAACTGGCTGCTGTCTCAGAAAGCATAAAATCAGCGAAAGGTTCAGGATATAAATGATGATCGATCAAGACTTTTTTGGCTTTGCTCTCTTCAATGAGCGGTGCCATTTTGTCGATTCGGTCTAACGCATTGAAATCAAGACAATAGATAATTTGAGAATTTTGAATTCTCTTTTCGACCATGTCAGGATCGTTGTCGTAAATGATACACCTGTCAATGTCTTTGATAAAATCGAAGGTCAACGGGTAATCACTTGGGAAGATAACAGAAACAGCATGTCCATCTTTCTCTAAAAATGCCTTCAATCCCATGGTAGAGCCAATCGCATCTCCGTCAGGGTTTCTGTGTCCAATAATCGTAATATCCCTTGGTTGGGCTTGGATATTTTTTAGCTCTTGAATATTCTCCATGATAAGAATGCAAAAATTGGAAAAAAAACGGGTTTTAACGGTATTTATTGAGAGAAATTAAGGTAGAATGAATTTGTTGTAAAGCTTGATAAATAGACGAGCGTTTTCATACATTTGCATTCTCTAAATAAACATTAAAAACAAACATAATGGCAGGGAACAGAACATTTACCATGATCAAACCAGATGCGGTTAAAGCCGGTCATATCGGAAACATCTTGCAAAAAATTAACGAAGGAGGTTTCAGAATTGTTGCAATGAAATATACCAGATTGACACCAGAGGCAGCTGGCCAATTTTATGCCGTACATAAAGAAAGACCTTTTTATCAGGAATTGGTAGACTTTATGTCTTCAGGTCCAATCGTAGCAGCCATCCTTGAAAAAGACAATGCTGTTGAGGACTTCAGAAAATTAATCGGCGCAACAAATCCTGCGGAAGCAGAGCCAGGAACCATCAGAGCATTGTACGCAACCAGCATCGGTGAGAATGCAGTGCATGGAGCAGATAGTGATGAGAACGCTGCAATAGAAGGCGATTTCCACTTTGCAAAAACAGAAAGATTCTAAAAACCGTTTAACACTAAATATAGAGAGCTGCATTTTATGCGGCTCTTTTTTTTGCCTATAATTAAAGTTCATTAACTTAAATTCATCAATATCAATGTCATGAAAAAGTACTTTCTCATTCCAATCTTCACGCTGATCGCTTTTGCAATTTATGGGCAATCTCAACTATACGAGATGTTGCTTCAAGATACACCTATTGATGATGACTTGAGAGAACTTTGTGATCAAATAGGAGGAAGGGTAACCGGATCGGAAGCGAACTTGAGATCCGTTGATTGGGCCGTACAAAAATTTAAGGAGGCTGGAGTGGATGTCAAAAAGCAAGCTTTCGAAATGCCATCTCTTTGGTTGGCCCTCTCTTCAAATGCAAAAGTGAAAGGGGCTGCTTCTTTCCCTGTGGAGATAGTAGCGAAATATATGTCACCAGAAGGCTTATACTCCGGTCCGCTGATTTATGGAGACTATGGACGAGCCAAAGATTTGGATAGTCTTGGATTACATGATTTGACTGGAAAGATCTTGCTTGTGCAAACCGATATTTGTTTGGATATCAATGGACTATTTGCAGAATATGCGCACGCAAGTGAAGTAGAAATTGAAGCTGAAAAAAGAAACGCAGAAGCCATTATTTTCATGTCTTCCCGACCAAAGAAATTATTGTATAGGTTTATTACTTCAAAGGGAGCAAGCAATGTTATGCCTCAGATTGTCATGGCTCGGGAAGATGCATTAAGAATCCAAAGAATATTGCAAGATGGTAATGAATTGAATATTGAAATGGATGTGAAAAACAAAACAGGAAGTAATTTCACCTCTTACAATGTCATTGGTGAAATCAAAGGCGCAAAAAAGCCAAATGAAGTGGTGGTTGTAGGGGCTCATCTAGATAGTTGGGCAATGGGAACCGGAGCAAATGACAATGGTTGTAATGTGACGATGCTTATTGATATTGCCAGACAAATGAAAAAATTAAATATTCAACCAGATCGTACCATCAGGTTCGCTCTTTGGAATGGAGAAGAGCAAGGTTATTTCGGTTCTTTAGCATATACGATCGAAGAGTTAGATCATTTAGATGATCATGTTGTCGCTACGTCCATTGATATTGGTAGTGGAGCTATCACTGGTTTTTTTACGAATGGGGATGAAGAGCTCATTCCGCTGCTTGATGGTATGCTTCAGAAAGATTCTACACAAACGGAATTCAATCATCTTAACATTCCGATTGTCGGAACTGATAATTTTGATTTCATGCTGCAAGGTGTTCCCAATCTTGTAGCCATCCATAAACCTGCCAGTTATGGTGTTAATTATCATGCTTCTTCCGACACATATGACAAGGTAGATATCGAATCATTGAAACGGAATGCAGTGACGGTGGCAAGTATGATTTTAGGTTTTGCCAATATGGATGATGAGAAACTTCCCAAACGAAATTCTCGTCAAGAGATTCAAAAAATATTTGATGAGAATAAACTTGAATTCACCATGCGAATGTTTAATGTTTGGGAACCTTGGGCCAATGGCTTGAGAGGCAGAAAAGAAGATTAAAACTTTCTAGACAAATGTAATTGATTGGATAAAAGGATATCTGCTATGGTTTGCTGATCCAAATCAAAATTTCTTATTCCATCAAGGTAATCGGTGTTGGTAAATTGAGCCTTCGATCCAACAGCCAATTTCCATTTTTCATTTAAGTGGAAACCAAGTTTGACTTCAATAATTCCTGTTAGGATGACAGGCCAATTGTCAGATGAAATAGCGAATAAAGGCTTATCTTTTATTGCATTTGATTCAAAGCTATCGTCATACATGTTATCCAGAAGATTTAGTTGTTCTTGAGTGGTAAGATTTTGGAATGTTGATTGATCAACATTATATGGCTTTCCATTCGAATCATATACATTCAACGAGTTAGAATACGAGTGTGCACCTAGTCCAGCTAAAACTTGAATTTCCAATTTGTCATTCAACTTTATTGGCAAACCAATTTTAAGATTTAAACCGCCAAACTCAGACAGCACAGCTGGATACCAATAATTTTCTGTCAATGTTGAGAGGTACGAAGGTGTCAACCCAAAAGCCTGATGTTTCCCGAAGTAAATTTCTGTTTCTAATTGTAAAATTTCAAATATTGAATTGGAGATAAAGACACCTGCATTGAATCCTTGAAAGGGTCTTTCATGCAATTCTCCGATCAAAAGGCTATTGCCAAATGAAATTCCAATTTCATTGCTTTTGGTTTGGGCTTGTGAAGAAAGAGCAAGTGAGCAAATCAATGCAGCTATAGTGAAGCGGTGTTTCATTGTATTGTTTGTGATACATATATTACGATTAAATGTAATATATATTTCCTGAATTTCAATTTATTTTTTAGGTAGACAAACAGAAAAGGTTGTCCCTTCGCCAGGAATAGAATTCTTGATAGAGATTTTTGCATTTAGTTTTTCACAAACATTTTTCACAATACTTAGTCCAATGCCAGATCCACTTTGATTTGTTTCCAGCCTATTGAAAAGTCCAAATATTTTTGGTTGGTCTTCGATTGGAATACCAATACCATTGTCTTCGACGTCAATAATTATTGAGTCTTCATTTTCAGTCCATGAAACATTTATAATAGGGTTTTTTGATTCATTGTATTTGATTCCATTTTCTATCAAATTTTTCAAGATGATAAAAATGCCTATTCTCGAGGACCAGAAACTATGATTAACTTTACAATTGATTTGAGCATTGCGTTCTTTGAGTAAGTTTCCAATGTTATTTTGTACTTGCTTAATCAAGTCAAAAAGATTGACCTTTTCATTTTCATAAGGAGAATCTTGCGCATGTTGAAATTCGAATAGTTTGTTCAAAATGCCATAAAGTTCTTTAGAAGAAGAAATGACGATATCTAGAAAGCCAGGATTTACAGTTCCTTTTTGTTTGATTTCTTTTTGGATGAGTTCACTGAAGTTAGAGATACTTCGAACGGACTGTTTAAGATCATGTGATAAGACAAAATTAAAATTCAAAAGTTGATCATTTCTATTTATCAACTCAATGGTTCGTTCTTGCACAAGTGATTCTAATTTGTTTTGATAGTGATTCAACTTCTCTAAAGCCAATGCATGTTCAATTCTTCCTGAAGAAAATTGAGCAATGTCTTTCAACATTTGCAAGTGATATTGAGTAAAGAAGTTTTTGTCAGGGTGTTCGGAATCAATGACTCCAATTACTTCATCGCCCACGTAAATTGGCACTGCAATTTCTGATAACCTATAATTGTCGTCAAGAATATATCTTTCATCATCTGAAGTATCATTGATAATCACCGCCTCTCCAGAATCGGCTACTGAGCCAACGATACCTTTCCCAAATGGAATGGTAATCTTGCAGATGATCTCTTTGGCCACTGGATTCTTAGGGCCATGTGCAGCTTGTTGGTAAAGTACTCCCTTTTTCTTATCCACGAAGTACACAACACAATCAACAAACCCCAGCTTTGCTATGGCGTTTTTACAAATACACCAAGCGATGTCTTCGAGCGTATTTGTGTTAAGTAAATCTTTGACGAAGGAAAAGATAATTTCCTTATCCCTCTCAACACTTACAAGGTCGTTTATGATATGTTCTGTGATGTCCAATCTGATGAGCTAAATGAAGCTTTAAATAGCAAGGGTGAGACCTTTAAAGTTAAGGGTAATACAAGCTTTTAACAATCATAAACCAAACCAATGAAGAAGATTGATGCTTGTATGATTGGTTAATCGGGCATTGTGTCAATTGGTTTGCAATTGATTTGAAACAAAGTCACAAATTTCGCCTATGATCGGGTCCAAATTAAATTCATGTTGTTCTGTGAGTCCCATTCGGACAATAATCAAATCAAGCGAGGGAATAATAAAAACATACTGTCCTTGAAAGCCATTCATTGAATACATGTCTGGTGGAACTGAAGGGAAATTGTAAAGTCCTGCATTGACCCACACGTGAGCTCCATAATGTTGATGATCTGATTGTTTTGTAACTTTTCTGGTGTAGTCTACCCAACCTTCCGGTAGTATGCGTTTTCCTTGCCAGATGCCATCTTTGAGATACAGTCGTCCGAATTTTGCCCAATCAATAGGGTAGGCAGTGCCATACGATGATAGGATGTAATTGCCCGTTTGGTCTGTGTCAAGAACCATTGATTCCATCCCGAGTGGAGCGAACAATGAGTCGTAAGGGAATTTTAAATAATCGTCTTGATTGTTGAATTTTGACCTGATCAATCCTGAGAGTACATTGGAGGTTCCAGACGAATATTCCCAATGCGTTGATGGTTTTGCTTCTAGTCCTCTTTCTATGGAAAAAGATGCACAATTTGCTTCCTCAAAAAGCAATCGTGTAACACTTGTTCTTTCAGTATATATTTCATCCCAATCCAATCCAGATCTCATTCTCAAGAGATCGTCAACAGTAATGTTGGTCCTTTCATCTTTTTCCCATGAAGGGAATAATTTCGATTGGCCTATTTTTAACTCTCCATTCTTGACGAGAATTCCAATCAATGCATTTGCAATGGTCTTATTCATGGACCAGCCAAGTATCCTTGTTTCTTTATTAAAACCTGGAGCATATCTTTCAGCCAGAATCGTGTCTTTGTGGATGACGATCATGGCTCTGGTCTTTTTTATATATTCATCATTTTCATCAAAAGCTTTACGAATTATCTTTTCAACTTTTGTATTGATGTCTTTTTCAAATTCAAAGGATTGAAATAGTGGATCATGCTTGTATAATGTAGGGTGTTTTGTCTTATCGTTTAACAAAACACACCCTCTGCCTGGAACGTATTGAACAATTGATTCCCATATCCCAAACAGACTGGCAGTAACTCTTTGCTTGTCTTTGTCGACTGTGAAAGAAGATAGAGTCAAAGGTGACATGGCGAGATCTTGTTGTCGAATACTTTCCTCCGATCTTTCTGCGATTAAAGCACAACTACAAGCTTTCTTAGCAACATAACCTGTAATGATGAAAGAATTGGTATTAAGATAATAGAATGCATATCCCAATAGCATCAATATCAACAATATGATGACCAATAATATTTTTCTCATTTAGAAGCTTCTATAGTAAACTCGTTCAGAATAGTCTGCCCAAGAATTGACCTGAGCTTGAAACTTTTGATAAGCATCATATACTTTTTTCGAATAGGGGTCGGCGCTCGTTACTTCAGCGAGGACTTCATTTGTTTTCTCTTTAAGGTTCTTGAGGATATCTTCAGAGAACAACCTGAAATCAACATTTTCTTCTTTTAACTTGGTGAGGTATTCTCCGTTTTTGGTTTCAAATGCATGAAATACCCATTGATTGACTTTAGAAGCTGCGACTTTGATAATGCTTTGTAAATCGGATGGTAGATTTTCATACGATCTTTTATTGGCAAAAAACTCCAAACCGGTACCAGGTTCATGCCATCCTGGAGAATAGTAGTATTTCGCAATCTTGTGAAAGCCCATAATATAATCATGGTATGGGCCGATCCATTCTGTTGCATCAATTACACCTCTTTCAAGACTGGTGTAGAGTTCACTACCTGGTACTAATACAGCTGTCGCACCCACTTTCTCAAGTACTTTTCCTCCAAGTCCTGGCATTCGCATTTTCAGACCTTTGAAATCATCAATGGTATTGACCTCTTTGTTGAACCAACCTCCCATTTGGACTCCTGTATTTCCACCTAAAAATGGAACAGTGTTGTATTTTGAATAGAGTTCTTTGTACATCTTATAACCACCACCGTTTCCGATCCATGCGTTGAACTGCTGGCCGTTCATGCCAAATGGCACGGTTGCAAAAAATTGAAATGCCGGTGATAATCCAGCCCAATAGTAGCTTGCACCGTGACCCATTTCCACGGCTCCATTAGAGACTGCATCGAAGGCTTCAAGAGGAGGTACCAATTCACCACCACCGAAGACCTTGATTTCCAACCTGCCAGCCGACATTTCGCTAACCCATTGGCTGAAGAGATTGCAACATTCTCCAAGAATTGGAAAGTTGGGTGGCCATGTTGTCACCATTTTCCATTTGAATTTTTTATTGCTGATGATGTTAGGTCCGCTGTTGCTTTGTTCTTCTTTACAAGATGAAATGAGTAGGCTAGCAGCCACAGCCATACTACTGTTTTTGATGAATTTCTTCCTGCTGGTTTTATTTTTCTTTAGTGGAGTTGACATTATGGTAGATTAATTCAGTATTGATTAAGGCATTCCATTTAATTTGAATATTTTCACAGCCTCACTGCTAATATAATTACAGTATATTGAAGCTAACTATCAAACGTAAATAATCTGAAAATGAGATTGATTTTAATAGCCATTAGTTGCATTTTTATTTTTGCCTGCCAAAATGTTTCTGAAAAAGAAATCAGGATACCAGGCTCATACAAAGCCTTGGACTTCTTTACTTACAGCAGAGCTTATCCAGCCAAAGACATTCCTAATCAAGGCTATGCTCAAGCATTTAAAACGCACAAATCATTGATTGAAAGTTCTACGTATAAGAATGTAAATCATTGGACTGCTATGGGGCCCTTCAACACAGCGGGTCGTGTATTGACCATTGGAATAAATCCAGAAGACGCGAACACCATTTACGCTGGAACAGCAAGTGGTGGAATTTGGAGAAGCAGAGATTTGGGGCAGGGCAGATCTTGGGAGCGCATAGAAACCGGATTTCCTGTGTTGGGTGTAAGTACAATCGCATTTCCCGAAAGGGATAGTACCGTCATGATGATTGGGACTGGAGAGGTCTACAATATTGAAGTGACTGGCAATGATGGAGCTTATAGATCGACAAGAGGTTCATACGGAGCGGGTATTTTAAAATCTACAGATGGAGGAGCAAGCTGGGAGCAATCATTAGACTGGAGTTACAATCAGAGAGAAGGTATTTGGATGATCAAATTTGATCCAACCAATCCAGATGTGGTTTTTGCTGCGACAACGGAAGGTGTGTTGAAGAGTACAGATCAAGGTGAGAATTGGTCCAATGTTTTTGAAAACCAAATGGTAACAGATGTAGAAATAAACCCTGATAATCCAAATGAAATTGTGGCTTCGTGTGGTAATTTTAGTTCTCCTGGAGAAGGTATTTATTATACAGAAGATGGTGGTGAAACTTGGGACGCCAGTACAGGTATGCCTGATTTTAATGGGAAAATATTGATGGCCAGAAGCGCTTCTGAGCCTAATATATTATATGCTTCTGTCGGAAATGGTTTTTGGTTTGATGACGGCTATACCTGGTTGTTGAAATCCATTGATGGCGGAAAGAACTTCACCACTGTAAATGAAACAGACTATTCAAAATGGCAGGGATGGTTTTCTCACGATATATCTGTACATCCAACAAATCCAGATGAAGTTGTGGCTGTTGGAATTGAGGTCTATAAATCGAATGATGGTGGCATTACGCTTACCAGACAGAATGAGGATTCGGGAGTACAATTAGGATTTCCTCCAGTTGATGAACCTGATGGCCCTCCTGAATATGTTCATTCTGACAATCATTTTGTGATGCATCATCCTGAGATAGAAGGATTAATTTTGATTGGAAGTGACGGAGGAGTCTTTCTCTCATTTGATGGAGCCGAGACTTTTCAAAGTGCAAATGGAGGCCTGCAATGTACTCAATTCTATAACGGATTTTCGGTTTCTCAAACCAATCCTGATTTTGCGCTCGGAGGATTACAGGACAACAGTACTTCGATATTTTGGGGAGGAGATGCTTGGCAACGGGCAGTTGGAGGAGATGGATCTTGGACAGCAATAAATAAAGATAATAATTCGACATTGTATGCTTCTTCACAAAATCTCAATATTCAGAGATCTACAAATGGAGCCAATAATTTTCAGAATATCAGACCTCAATTGGGAATGGTTGTGGAGGTAGAAGAAGATGTTTTTGAGTGGGTGGAGACTGATTATTCCTTGTTTATTGCACCGTATGTATTATCTGATTCAGATCCAAATATCATCTATGCGGCTGCTAGGAAAATTTATAAATCTGAACAAGGTGGTGACAACTGGGAGGAAATGAACAATGGAAATATGCTCAATGGCGATCCTATATATGCACTTGATGTATGCTATACCGACGAGAATGTGGTTTATGCAGCTACTGCTCCTGAATCAACT
>JAHDDD010000146.1 GCA_020629535.1 Saprospiraceae bacterium | reverse complement strand
GATTCTTTCTTTGGCTCCCTCAACAATTTTATAACTAACCGCCAAGCCATCTCCTGGTCTGAAATCAGGAAAGTCTTTTTTCTCGGAAACCTGCTCGTGGATATATTTGATCACGTCCATTTTATGCCAGCTTAAAGAAGTTCAAAAATTCGAGCTGCAAAGATATTCTAATTATTAAAATAATCAAACAAATTTTAAAATGATATTACTCAGCGATTTGACCCACAATTTATTGTCTGATTGCTTCGACAGGATCAAGCTGTGAAGCCTGTAAAGCTGGGAGTAGTCCGGAAATGATGCCCACTAAAACAGAAGCAAACAATCCGATACTCAGATTGAAGGCGCTCATGTAAAATTCAAGAGGGGAAACATAGCTGATCAATTTCAAAATCAGAAAGACAAAGAAAATACCCACTATGCCTCCTATCAAACAAAGCACAATAGCTTCAATAAGAAATTCAATCAAAATGATGGATCGTTGAGCACCCAATGCCTTCTTGACACCAATCAAACTGGTTCTTTCTTTTACACTGACAAACATGATATTGGCTACACTAAACATCCCAACAATCAAGGCAAAAATCCCAATTATAAAACCGGCAATGTTGATCACTCCAAAGACTGTATCGAGGATATTATTTAGCATGCTTATTTCATTCAATGAGAAATTCTCTTCTTGGATAGGCCGAAGTTTTCTGGATCCTCTGATGATGCCCGCTAGTTCATCTTTGAAGGCTGGCAGTCCATAGCTGGGTTTGGCTTTGGCTTGTAATAAATGTCCTACCCGACCTTCTTCTCTGATATTAATAAAGCGTCTGAAATTATTGAGAGACACGATCGCCAATTCATCAAAATTCATGAAGTTGAACATGTTCTCGCCTTCTTCTTCTAATACTCCGACCACCACATATTTTTGTCCGAGCATTTTGACCGTTTGCCCAATGGGCTGAAGGTTACCGAATAAGCTATTGGCAATAGCATGACCCAATATGACCTTGTTCGTTCCGCTAAAATCTTCTACTGCAGAAAAGTATCTGCCCTTGCTGATTTTCAATGATTGGATTTTAGGAAAGTCCTGAGAACTCCCGAAAATAGTAACACCACTGACATTGCTAGATTTGTACTTGATGGTCTTTCCTCCTGAAATACAAGTGTAGGCAACAGCTTCTGCAATTTTGGATTTTTCCTTTATGCTTTCAAAATCTTTGAAGTTCGGTTCTGGCCTTCTATTGTACTTCCAATAACTTTGAGATGGATCTTCGTCCCACGGCTGTTTACTAACATAGATTACGTCTGAACCCAATTCTGAAAATCCACCTTTGATTGAATCTTCAAAGGAGTCAACAGCGGATTTTACGATAATAACACAGAATATTCCGATCATTATTCCCAACAAAGAAAGAGTTGTTCTCAATGGATTATTTCTGAGTGATTGGATGGCCAATCTATAACTTTCTATGATGGTTCGAAAGATGATCTTCATTGGAAAATAAAGGTAGGAAATTAGTCTTGATGCTCGTTGAGAATTCAGACAAAGGACAAGAAAACGGGTATGGAATGAATTTTCCCACTCAAATCGGTACAATTTGGCAATTATGAAAACATTTATACCCTTTTAGGGTAATAAGAGTTAGAGTTTTTTATTTTTGCGACCCTTTAAAGTAATTATAATATGCGGACGAAATTATCTCAATTCAATTTTGAACTTCCTGAAAAGCTTGTTGCGAAATATCCTGCAAAGGAAAGAGATGAGTCAAGATTGATGGTTGTGCACAAAGATTCAGGGAAGATTGAACATAAAGTTTTCCATGAGGTAATTGACTACTTCGATGAAAACGACACATTTATTTTTAATAATACAAAGGTTTTTCCAGCCAGACTTTTTGGAAAAAAAGAGAAGACTGAAGCGAACATCGAGGTCTTCTTACTCAGAGAGTTAAACAAAGAGCAAAAGCTTTGGGATGTGTTGGTTGATCCAGCGAGAAAGATCAGAGTTGGAAATAAATTGTATTTCCAGAATGAATCAGGTGAAGAAGTATTGGTTGCTGAGGTGATCGACAATACTACGAGCAGAGGAAGAACCATTCGTTTTTTCTTTGAAGGTAGTGATGATGAGTTGACAGAACTATTGAAATCATTGGGACATACTCCGATTCCGAAGTACCTAAACAGAGAGCCGGAAGCCATTGATACAGAAAGGTATCAAACTGTATTTGCGAAAAACCCTGGTGCTATTGCAGCTCCAACCGCAGGTCTTCACTTTAGCAGAAAGTTGATGAAGATGTTGGAGATCAAAGGCATTGACTTTGCAGAGTTGACGCTTCATATTGGATTAGGAACATTCAGAGACATTGAAGTAGAAGACCTTTCGAAGCACAAGATGGATGCTGAATATTTTCAGATTGACCAAACTTGTTCAGATAAAGTCAACGCTGCTCAAAAAAGGAAAAGTAAAATTTGTGCGGTCGGTACTACAAGTATGAGATCCATTGAATCTGCTGTTTCTGCCACACGTGGATTGAAGCCTGCAGAAGGATGGACCAATTTATTTATATATCCTCCTTTCGAATTTAGCATTGCGAATGCAATGATCACAAATTTCCATTTACCGAAATCCAGCCTCGTAATTATGGTGGCTGCATTTGGAGGTAGAGATTTAATTATGGATGCTTATGCTGAAGCGGTGAAAGAAAAATACCGATTCTTCAGTTATGGTGATGCCATGTTGATTATCTAAACACCTATTGTAACTTATTGATATTCAATTGCTTACAAATTACGTCTTAGAATTATTTTAAAATCTGTAAGATTAATTGTCCAACTGACAATTTTTTTTACATTTGTGGAAATTTTTTAGAAGAGTTGGTGGTTATACACCATTGTAAGTATCATTTAAAATGTAAAACTATTAAGCTTAGTTTATGTATTGGACATTAGAATTAGCGCATCAATTGGAAGACGGACCTTGGCCGGCAACAAGAGATGAATTAATTGATTATGCCATCCGTTCCGGTGCTTCTTTGGAAGTGATTGAAAATCTTCAAGCCATTGAAGACGATGAAGGCGAAATCTATGAATCTATGGTCGACATCTGGCCAGATTATCCACGAAAGGACGATTTTCTTTTCAATGAGGATGAGTATTAAAAGAATCAAAAAAGAAAAACAAAAAGTCTTGTAAATTCCTTTTACAAGACTTTTTTTTGTGCCATGGATCAAACATCCCATCTGATAGTTGCCATTGATGGTTTTTCATCTTGCGGAAAATCAACACTGGCAAAACAACTTGCTCAACATTTTAAGTTTCTATACATTGATACTGGAGCAATGTATAGATGTGTCACCTTGTATTTTCAACAGCATAAAATTGACCTCGATGTTCGACCTCAAGTAGAAAAAGCACTTGAGGAAATCCACATTCGTTTTGACCACAAAGGAGACCAACAAAAGGTTATTCTCAATGATGTAGATGTTTCTGATGAGATCAGAACTCCACAAGTTTCAGATCTTGTCTCTGAAGTGGCAGCATTGTCGGTAGTCCGCAAAAAAATGGTGCTCCAACAGAAATCATATGCCAAAGACTCCAATCTCATCATGGATGGTCGTGATATAGGCACTGTCGTTTACCCTCATGCTCAACTAAAAATATTTTTAACGGCCAGCGAATTGATCCGAGCAAAAAGGAGATTAAAGGAACTATTAGAAAAAGGTATAGAAATCACCCTAGAGGAAGTGATGATGAACATACACAAAAGAGACTTTATTGATTCTACCAGAGAAGATAGTCCTCTCACTCAAGCTGAAGATGCAATTGTTATAGACAATACAGATTTGACCGAAGAAGAGCAGTTTGACAAAGTTTGTCAGATGATTGAAGGATTGTTGTGAATTAGGTTTATTGATTTGAGTGGCAAAAAAAAGAGGAAATCTGCAAGCAGATTTCCTCTTTTTTAGGTCTCACACAACGACACTCGCCTAGCGAATAATGGTTACATCACTTACTATGATTTCGTCTTCGCCATTTAATTGTATGTCAATGGCGTAGACGTAAACACCGGGAAGGAAATCTCCATTTAGCATTCCATCCCATAATAAAATTATGTCTTCGTCGCCTCCCATTCTTTCTACATCATCATGATAGACTCTTGTTCCCCACCTGTCGAAAACACTAAAGCTTCTGATGACCACATCATACCCTTCAATGAACATATTCAGCTCATTGTTTGGTGGATCGCCCTCTGGGTTAACCACGTTAGGAACAAAAACACTATTGATGGTAAAATATCTTGTGTCTACAGTTCTACATTCTATGTTTGATATACATCCATCGTTATAATAAGCAATGGCGCACAATTCGAATTCTCCTTCTGTAGGTGGTCGATAATCGAGTTGTAGACAATCTCCTGAAGTACATGGAATTGGATTACCATTCACTGTCCATACGATACTGTCTATTTCTGTTACATTGATATCATAATTAAACACACCAAGACTGTCGGTCCAAATAAAAGCAGGACCGCCGATGTTTGTGCTTGGTTCTGCAGCAGTCGCAATATTGAATGATTGGGTTCCTGCACAGTCATTGTTATCTGCAACCATTAAAGTGTATGACCCCGCTGGGTAAGTTTGCTCCACTCCAATTTCAACTTCTACCCCATCAATGGTTGCTGATAAATTACCTGCACCAAAATCATCTATCAAAATACTTCCCGTTGGATCATCAAAGCAGTTTGCATCTGATGTCATAATTTCAAAAGATGGTGAACTGGTCACAGAGAAAATCAGTGTATCTGTTTGTGAGCAACCAGCTTCCGTATAACTTACAATGGCAAGGTAATCGCCTTCATCAACGCCATCCAGACTGATGGTTCCATCAGGATTGGCATCTCCACCAAAGGTAAAGTCTCCTGTT
Organism: Saprospiraceae bacterium; assembly: GCA_020629535.1. GTDB lineage: Bacteria > Bacteroidota > Bacteroidia > Chitinophagales > Saprospiraceae > JAHDBF01. The sequence goes on along the minus strand of JAHDDD010000146.1, from coordinate 4,843 downwards.
CCTTGAACTTCATCTCCGCTTGCTTCGGCTTCGATGGTTACATCTCCATTCATTGCACTTGAGCAGAATTGGGTTTGAACATTTGCAAAGGAAATATCTATCGGAGCACAAGATTTGGCGACACATGTTAAGGCATCTATTGTTCCAGCTTCGCAAGCACAAGTGCTGGTAAAGCTAATGCTAATGGTCACCTCTTCATTTTCATCCAGACCATCAATGGTCACTTCAGTTTCAGTTTGAGTTGCGAATGGTTCATCATTGATAAGGATGGTGTATTCATCGGCACAAGGCACGCCATTCCATCCAAATGTCACAGAGTTTATCGTAGATTCGGCACAAGCCAATATTGGCAATTCCACCTCTGGCTCCACTTCAACCGACCAAGTAATTGGATCGGAATCACAGTCTCCAGGTCTGTCTACAAAACTGGTAAACTCAAATGTTCCTTCATTTGGAAATGTTGCCGTGAACTCATTTGTACCTAGACCTCCACTCAATGGTGGTTGCATGTCATGTGTTAATTCATCAGGGAAATCTGTATCTATGATGATTTGAGCTTCATCCGTAACGCATATAACAGGCGTTAGTACGTCTATAGCCAAGGATGGAGCTAATAAAACTTCTATTTGTGTAGATTGCTCCGTATTACAATTTGGTTCAGTGTAGGTTAATGTAAACATCCCTTCACCTGATGGTTGAAAAACTCCAGTAGGTAGAATATCGTCACCTGACCAAGAACCACCTTGTACAACATTTCCATCTTCGTCAATGGCTTCTAAAACTACGTTATCATCAATACTGTAACAGATGGTTTCATTGTCTAATGAAAATGTATATGAAATCGGAGCCAACAACTCAACATCTACTTCTGTCAGGATCGATGGACAATCTACTGTGGCCCCACTATTGGTTGTAATTAAACCAATGGTGGTGATACCTTCTGACAAACCAGAAACATTGAAGGTTCCGTCTGCATTGTTATTGACATTAATATCACTAGGTGTCCATTCCAATCCGAGGAAGACATCATAAGGTTCATCCAATGTTAATACAAGATCTTCTCCTTCACATAGTGTGGAAAAATTTGGTGTGAATGCACTGGAAGGAGTTGGTAAGACCGTAATCATAATTTCATTGCTTCCAGGACACAGCGTTTGATCCGCAGAGAAAGTATATGAAAGTGTATAATCGCCAGGTTCATTTGGATTAAATTCACCTGTATCTCCGTCAATATCTGTACCCTGCCAAAGTCCATCACCCACTGCAGGATTCATGTCTTCATCCAAGACAACAGCAGATAGTTGAATGGGCGTTGTGGGATCAAAACAAAATTCTGTAGTACCACCTGCATCAATTTGTACATCGAATGTAGGACAATTTTGAGCTGTACATTCTGGACTCACTTGTACAACATCCATACAACCATCAGGATGCAATGCTGTAACTGTGATCATTGCCGACTCTCCTGGCATGAGTCCTGTAATTTCAAAATCTGAATTTGATTGCGTAACAGGATTACCTGATCCGTCATCGATCACATATTCTGTAACACCATCAACATCATCCCATTCAAATGAAACACTGTTTTGACTCGGTGTTCCACAAACCACTCCGTTAAATGAGAGCGGAGGGAATACATCGACTGCAAGCATGAATGATGAGATGCATCCATTATCATTGACCTCCATGGTAATGGTTTGAGTACCCTGGGCAGAAAATGAAACAGGGAAACCATTTGTATCGGGTCCATTTGGTGTATTCGCATCGGGACCAAAATCCCATGTATATGTCAAATTATTGGTTGCTGGAAAATCAATGGTGATTTCCTCTCCCAAACAAGCTGTGGCTGAGCTTGGCGTAAATTGCTCCGCCGGCGGGGCAATAACATTAATTGTAAACTGATCCATACTTTCACAATCTGCAACTGGATCGAAGACTGTCAAGGTGATGGTATTTAATCCAACCAACGAGGCATCAGGTGTAAACAATCCATCTGCATCTACTCCATCACCAGACCATGTGTATTCTCCATTAGAATTATTGGCTTCTATTAATTGGATTGGTTGTTCAGAACCATCAAGACAAACCTCAGTTACAGGAGCTTGAACATCCAGAGCCAAAGTACAATTGCTTGCATCGCAGCTCATTGGAACCGTAGCACTATTTCCGCATATGGTCATACCGTTGGCTGTAACTTCTATTTGAACAGTTTCTCCCGGAGACAAGCCAGTCACTGTGTAACTTGTAGGTCCTGTAAAAGATCCCATGGTCTGTCCGCTCAAGATATTCACATCGTAGTTATCTGCACCGGTGATAGGGTTCCAAGTGAATTCTACCATATTGCTACTGCTGGCACCACAACTAATCGTAGGTGGTTCTAGGGCTGGAACTATGTTGACAGGCAAAGTGATTGGTTCCCCATTGCAATTGGCATTGGAAATGCTCATTGTAACATTTGCCATGGCCACACCTGGTGGATAAGTAAATGTAACAGTTCCAGATGCATCATCACTTGCTATGGTACTGGCTGCAGGATCGGCCCAACTGTAACTATTCCCCATGGTATTTGGAAAGTTCACAATGACCGGATCACCTTCGCAATATTCTGGTTGGGTGAATGTAAATGTTTCTGAAGGTACTTCGTATACCTCGATGGTAATTTGGTCAGAATCATTACAGGTCGGATCCATTGGATCGGAAATAGTAAAACTTATAGTGTGTGAGCCTACACCGGCCACATTTGGATCAAACATTTGTGTATTTACATCAAATCCTGCTGGTGGATCGGGGTAAGTAATGGTTCCCGTCGCAGCTGTCGTTTCTGTAATAGCTATAGGACCTGCTGAATCATCCAAACAAATATCGGTCTGTGGTGCAGCAAGGTTAACACTATAAGGGCAATTTGATGCTGTACATGAATCATTGATAGGCGGACTATTTCCACAAACAACACCTGCGCCAGCAATTGCTGTTAGTTGGAAATTCACACTCACACCAGGACTTAACCCAGTGACTGTGTGGCTTGTTCCAGTGACCATAACTGGACTGCCATCAACCAATAATTCTGTTCCTTCGGAACCTGGAGATTGCGTCCAGCTAATGGTAATGGAGTTGGATGTTTGATCACATTGGAACATTGGTGGTTCCAAAGGAGCTTTTACTTCAATACTTCCTTCAACCACATTTGAGATACATCCTCCGGCATCTTCCACTTGGACAGAAAAAGTTTTAGTTCCTGGTGTAGACCAAGAAACAGGTATGGTACCCATTGTATTGGATCCTGTCATCGTCCATTGGGCATCGGCGTCATTCATCATCCAATCGTAGGTGACTGAGGCTCCCATTGGACCAACAGTTGTTGCTAAATTTGCAATTTCATTAACGCATACGGTATCCGGTAAAGTAGCAAAAACAGCTGAAGGATCTGGTGTCACTGTAATGGTGTGACAAGTTGGATCACTGTTTCCACACATACTGGTGGATTCAACACAAATTTGTGCACTTGTAACACCTGCATTGATATTTATTACTTGAGTACTTCCGTCAGGTGCTCCACCTGCCAATGCACAATCAGTACATGTCCATTGATAGGTCGCAGAACCACTTGAAGGAACGGCAAATTCTAGATCATTTAATGTGCTCTCACATGTTGATGGAATTGGATCAATCAATGTTGGTGGAGCTGGCGTTTGATTATTTATCGTCACAGGCGTTGAAAATGAATAATCACATGTCCCTTCGACCTGACCATCATCAATTGTCAATGTCAAGGAGTATGTACCTGCTTCACTTACAGATACTGATGATTGATTGTCAATGAAGTTACCGTCTTGATCCATCCAGGCATAATTAAAATCATTTTCATTAATAAAATCAGGAATTAATGAGGGCTCAAAACTGAGAATGGCATCACATCCAGAACCAGGATTTTGAACAATAACTCCATCTACATCATAAATAAAGAAGCCGTATTGTAGAAAAACAGAACAAGCATCTCCATTGTAGTTGACTTGTGTTTCTGAGAACCATTCATTAAATTCATCAAAATCCACAAAGAAAGGGTTATCTGTGCCATTGTAAAATCCAGCAACATCTCCCCAATCAGGCCCATAAACAAAGTCTTCCCATGATCCAAGATCGTCAGCACAAATGGCAAATTCCTGGACAGGGACTTCTTCGATTTCTAATACAATGACTTCGATTTCTTGTTCGTACATACAACCGCAATCATCTTCAACAAATTGGCTATACATACCTGAAGCAGTAATATCATCTCCTTGCCATTCTTCACCTGTTGAAGGTGCATCTATATCTACAACCCATGGCAAATCTCTTTCACAGATTTCAATGGTTCCAAATTGAACAGGTTCTGAATCTCGAATTGTAATATTATAACAGAATCCTCCATTCCACGAATCACAACCATTGAACATTTCTTCTAGACAAACCTCATAATCTCCAGGTTGTGCAAACATCAAGTTAAGTGGACCACACGAGGTATAACTACCACTACAAGCAAAACCACTACTGGTGGGATCTTGACAATTGGTGTCAAAGTTTGTTTGCGTAACTCCTCCACCTCCGCTTACAGACCAACAGAAAAAGAATTCCGCCATTTCAAGGTTTTGAGGGAAGAAAGACAATTCTGTATTGATGCAGTATGTGTTTCCACCTGCGGGAGAGCATCCACTATAATCTGGAAGAATAATTGTTTCATTTGTCGGATCATCGAATGAAAATGGTTGGGCTGCATCGATAGAAATCGAATATTGGCATTCAGCCCCGGCACATCCATCTACGATCAATTGGTATTCATTTCCCACTGTCAACCCTGAAGGATTCA
>JAHDDD010000145.1 GCA_020629535.1 Saprospiraceae bacterium | reverse complement strand
CATTTTGTAAACGAACATTATGACGAAGGTGAGATCGTTGCTCAGTTTTCATGCAATATATCACCATATTCAGATCCAAAAGATATCGCAAAATCGGTCCTCGAATTAGAGCATAGATATTATGCACCCACCATTGAAAAGGTAATAGTAGAATTGTAATATCCTATAATCATTGAGACAGAGTGAGATCGGGAATGACCAATGAAGACAGATTCAAAATCATTCCTCCATTCCATTACCAAATTGCGTATATTTGAATACACATCGGAATACCATGACAAATACTGCTTTTTTACGACTATTTTCACTTCTAGTCCTATGTTTTCTCTTTTCATGCAATGCAGATGATCTGACTGAGAAAGATTTAATTAAAGATGAAGATCCAAAGGAAGAAGAAATTATGGAATCAAGCCTTGGAGGCAATGAATGCTTCGAATGGGTCTTTCCACTATCAGTTGAAATGGTCGATGGTACCATTCTGACCGGAGAAGACAGAATTTCTTTGAGAGAGCAAATGAAAGAATGGTATGAAGATCATCCTGATGCTCAAGAGAAGTTTCATTTCGTCTATCCATTACAAGTCATACACAATGGAGAATCCGTCATTGTAAATTCTGATGAGGAATTGAAAGAAATCAGGAAAGCATGTCATGATCACACTGAGGTGATGAATGATCACGAAAATGACTGTTATAAATTCATCTTTCCAATGAGCCTGGAATTGCCAGATGGAACAATTATTAGCGGCAATCGTGATGAACTTCATGAGCAAATAAAAGAATGGTATGACTCACATCCTGATGTAGAAGAAAAGCCTGCTATTGTTTTTCCAGTTGATGTGCATAGTGTATTGGCTGACGTGCCATTGACCATTGAGAGTCAAGAGCATTTAAGGGCATTGATCGAAGAGTGTAAAGATCATTTTGGTCATAATGAAATGGATGGTCACAACGATTGCTACGAAATCATCTTTCCGATCCATATGGAGTTGCCTGACGGTACGATCATAGGCGGTAATCGAGAAGAACTCCACGAACAAATCAAAGAATGGTATGAAGCCCATCCTGATGTAATGCAACAACCAGCCATCGTTTTTCCAATAGAAGTTCACACCGTTCTAACAGACGGACCTCTCACACTTGAAAATAGAGAGCAACTTCATGAACTCAAATTGAGATGCGAAGAATTCTTTGGTCAGGGAGGAATGAATGACCATGAGAATGATTGCTATGAAATTATCTTTCCGATCCACATGGAGTTACCTGACGGTACGATCATAGGCGGTAATCGAGAAGAACTCCACGAACAAATAGGACAATGGTATGAAGCCCATCCTGATGTAGCAGCAGAGCCAGCGATTGTCTTCCCCATAGAAGTGCGCACAATTTTGGCCGATGGCCCATTAACAATAAACAGTCGTGAAGAACTTCAAGCATTGAGAGAAGAGTGTCATCAATTGACAACCACAGGTGGCGGTGGAATGAATGAAAATGATTGCTATGAAATAATCTTTCCGATCCACATGGAGTTACCTGACGGTACGATCATAGGCGGTAATCGAGAAGAACTCCACGAACAAATAGGACAATGGTATGAAGCCCATCCTGATGTAGCAGCAGAGCCAGCGATTGTCTTCCCCATAGAAGTGCGCACAATTTTGGCCGATGGTATTCTTACGATCAATCACCCTGAACAACTTGCGCAATTAAGGGAAGAATGCCATGAACTTACAACCACAGGAGGCGGACAGGATCATGATTGTCCAGAACTAGAAGCCAATATCGGCGATCCATGTCGTGATGATCATGGACACGAAGGAGTTGTGAATGAACATTGTGAATGTGAATTGTAAATTTCTTTAATTCACAATTATATTTCTTCTCGACGGATATTTGACATCATAACTTATTTGCAGGTTTTTTTCCTCACCTGCTTTCAATTTTAGTTTCCATTGCAAGATACCAGTATCTTCATTGATGTCTGCTTTAGATACTTCTAATACCTCAACTTTGATTTCATCTATTTTTGTAATCGGATATTGATCTTCAACAAGTATTTCAATTTCGTGCGACTTTTTGTTGATCACTTTGATCTCCCAAGTTTTTCGAATTTTTCTATTCAGTCCAAGGAGTTTTCGTTCATTTTTATTCTTGACAGGATTCCTTTCAATGAATACCTCAGGATCCGAACCAATGGAAATTGAAAGCAGTTCTTCTTCAGAATTTATCTTTAAATCTGATGACCCTTTGTACAAACCCTTTAGATACACGTTTACTTTACCATCAATCAGGTAGTATTCTTCCCAATCTTCAATGTTTGCTATCAAGAATGCTTGTGGATCTATTTTTGGAACCGAACGGTAGGTGTATGCGGCGGCAATATCATAACTCTTGATCTTCACCTTGAAGCTCTTATCTGATGAGTTTATGGTGTAAGGTGTCTCTATAACGAAATTTCGATTGATCAAATCTCTTTCTACAGCAACGGGGATGTTTTTTTCTTCTTTTGTTGTAGCCTCCATTTCAAAGAGACTATTTATTTGTGAACGATTTGATCTTCTCGCACCTGTCACTACAACTTCTTCCAACAAGATGCCACCATCTTTCATACGTATTTCCATATTTTGTTTTGCTGGCAATTCCTGAGCTGCATACCCAATGTATGAAAATTCAAGAATATTGGATACTTCACTAGGATCCATTTCAAAATATCCATCAAGATCTGTGATGGTCCCCTGTGTTGTGCCTTTAAATACCACATTGGCACCAATCAATGGCTCCCCATTCTCGTCAGTGATGGTTCCAGAAATTTTTCCTGAGGTTGGTTGAGTCTCGTTGTAAAGCACATGATTTTTGTAGTAATTATTAAAGGTCAAATAATAAGTGGCCAAACTTGTATACTGATTATTGGCCGAAGGGTTGCCCGTAGAAATTCTTAGTTTTACGTTTTTCCAGTTTTCACCGGTTTGCTGATATATGTTGGCCATATAGTCCAACACCATTGGTTGGTTTGTATCAACTATTCTGGCATTATAAATGGGCTTCCAACTTGCGTGAGTAACAATGTAGTTCAATTTTATGGCAGATTCAATGCTCTTTTCAGATTCCACATCCACCAAGATATTGTAACTCGGATTGGGCATATTCGTTTTTAATTTTAATTGTTTTGCCCTACTTTATGCAATTCATTTTTGAATGCTTTGATCATGTTTTCCTGATTGAGTCTTGACAGCGAGATATCGGCCAATCGTTTTCTAAAGAAATCTGCATTTGCCTCGAGTGTTTGGACATCCAAACCTTGATCTCCGGAAACCATCTTATTGGAAAGAATCATGCTCTCTTCTTCATCAAGTACTTCTATTTTTTTCTTGTAAAATTGAATACTGTCGCGCAGTCCGAGAATCTGGTTCGACAACATCTTATTCTCAGCATTGATAGAGTCAATGTTTGGAATGGAAGTGCTGTAACTCACACCAAGTATTGTAACATCATCACAAGAAATTTGTACCGTTTCTGTCACCAACTTATGAGTTAGGTTTTCAAACTTTAGCACAGACCTTCCTTTCGGTATCATTTTCGATCCGGTTCGTTGAATGAAAGCGGTGCTTTGGTATACCGTTACCTCATCAATCTTCGTCTTGACTTGAATGGAATCCTGAGAATAAATATTGATTGCGCAGAAAATGAAAATAAAAAGGAACAGGTTTTTCATAATGAATATTTTGATAGAAGATAGAAGACCTTTATATAATTTACAAGTTCAATTTAATATTAAGAGGTCATAAATACTTGAAATATTCTGAAAATTATTGCTATTCTGCCAAACTGAAAAGAGGAATATGACTGTCTTTAATATCTACTACTCACAGTTTTGAAAATCTTCCACTGTCCTAATTCCAAACATCCTTTTTGTAGTAAGCAATTTGATGCAATTTGATTCCTTTGATTTTTCAAAAATTTCCTTTGGTGGAGTGACTTCTTTGGTATATCCCTTTTCGTCAATGACGTAGATAAATGCATGATTTCTTGCAGGTGTGAAATGTTGTTTTATTTCATAACTTTTCCATGACGGATCAGTATTGCTGCTATTCATGAGAATGAGATAACAAAAGCCTATGGTCCAAATAGAAAATGTGAATGCCATTCGAAATATTCTTCCTGCTCTTCCATTAAATGATTGACTTTCACTCACCAGCTCAAGAGATTGTGGTCTCAATTTTTTATAAGCGACAAATATAGCTGGTAAAACGCATACGATCATAAGTGTGCAAAACAGAACAAAGGGCGTCATATCCATTATTCGAATGGTTCGAAATAAGCCTATGTTTAAGGCCAGAAGAATGATGCTTGGAATCAAAGCAAAATCTATCAGTTTATCTAGCAGACTGGCGTGTACATCCCGCTCTTTGATCTTCTTTGTTGGAGTAGTCTTTGTCCTAACATTCTTTTTTAAATTTTTCACAGCATCGAATACGCCAGAAATAATCATTCCCAGTAATGGAAGACCGAAAAGAGAAAAGACAAATACATTTGAGATCATAGTTGCCCATTCACCTGAGTACGGATATGCTATAAATGTACAAATTCCCAATGCGATATTAATCAGCACGTATGCTCGTCCAAAAACCAGATATTTTGTATCTTTTAAAATTACCTCAACGCCCAAAAGGATCAAGGAAAGCAATCCAATAACCAAGGAAGTCGCGAAGTAAAGAAAATTTGGATTGAAAATATTTAGAATAAAAACCGTCAACATGAGACTCATACTCAGGTGAATGAGGTATCTGAAATTGAAGAATTGACGAATGGATAAATTCCATGTTTTTCTCGAAATCCAAAAGTGGCAGATGAGTCTAACGAACCAGAAAACCAAGTTCCAACATGCTAGGAAAAAAGCCAAATATTTCACAAAGCCATACCAAATAAAATCTTCATTCTTAACCCTCAACGCTACTGATCCAAGTACGACCAAACAGATATGAAATATGATAGGTGAGATATACGGAATTAGATTGAAACTTCGGAATCTAAGAATCAACCAAGAATACCATTTGTATTTTCTTGCCAGTTCACCATCAATGTATTTTTCACGTATGATTGCATCATTTGGATCAGCATGAATACTTTGACCAAGAACTGAAGCACCTAAATTGTAATCACTTAAATTGATAGCTTGGTCACCAACAAATTTTTGCACATGAACATTGGAGGGATCAATGCTAAGAGCATGACGTGCCCATTTATCTGCTTCATCTTTTTGTCCCAATAGAAATGCAATTCTTGATTTGGTTATAATGGCATATACATTTTCAGGATCATCTTCGATGACTTCATTTAGCAAATTTTGTGACTTGCCGAATTGTTTAAGATCGAGATAAATTTGCGCTAAGCCTATTTTGAATTGTGCGTTTGATGGAGAAAGAGACAAAGCTTTTTGCATCAGTCTCATGGCTTCTTCTTCATCATCAAGTTCAGAATTTGCCAAAGACATATAATAAAATGCCAATGAGCTATTTGACCACCGCTCAAGTGATTTAATTGCATGATCGATGCACAGTTTGGGATCATTTTCAATCAAGGCAATTTTGGCCAAGGAAAGATGTGTGATAGGGTCAGTGGGATTTTTCTCCAATGCTGCTAAGAAGGCTTCTTTGGCTTCCTTGTAACGTCCGAGCTCCATCATCTGTAATCCATGCGATAAATAATCACCCATATTCTACATTTGAATGATCAATTCTTTTTCGTAGCCATTATATTTTTCGTCAATGTATCCATGTGGATTGCAGATAATTTCGGTTTTGCCGATGTTATATCTGGTCGGCGTATGTATGTGTCCGTGAATCCAATAGTTTGGTTGATACTTGTAAATCAAATTTTCAAGGTTGGAGGCATATGCACAAGAAATCGGATCTTTTTGAAAATGTGAAGGAAGGGACTTAACGCTAGGTGCATGATGTGTGATCACAATGCTGTAAGTAGTAGAACTGTTATCTAAAGATTTCTCAAGCCATTTTACCGAGCTCTTGTGAATTTGATATGTGTCAATTGATTTTAACTTTGAATAACTTGGATCTTTCCTTATTTGCTTGTAGTCATTCATTTTGTCTTGACACAATATACCATAATATTTAGAGTCTCCATACAATGCAAAATCAGTCCACAGTGTACAACCATGAAAGCCAACGTCCTTATAATTGAAGTTCCCATTTTCAAGAACCTGCACATTGGTGTTCTCACTCATTGCTTGTATCTTTCGTAATGTTTTTGGATATGATCCTTTGTAATATTCATGATTTCCTAGAACATAAACAACAGGTTTGTCTTTAATAGTATTTAAAATCCACTCAATACCTTTAACACCAATATGTACATCGCCTGCCAAAATGATAAGATCAGATGAATCAAAGTTGAGTTCATTCATTCCAAACTCTTGGTGCAAGTCACTAATGATTTGAATTTTCAAGAAGAAATTATTTAAGCTAAAAGAATGTGTTTATAAACTACTAATCCTTCGTCGTAGTAAGTAAGAATGCAAATTTAATGCAGTAAACCATTAAACTAAACTTCTTTGGAAATCTCCAAACCAATTTCAATCCACCTTTCATCAATAAAATTAGTAATCTGAAATATAAACCAAAAGTAGGTTTTGCTACAATATAGCCAGACCGGAAATCACTTCGTGCATCGATGATTAAGTCAGCGATACCCATCAACATACAAAGGCTGTTAAAGAATTGACCGAAAGGTTTGTCTCCAGACACTTCCATTATTGAAAGAGGGAGTTCCGCAGTGGCTTCACCTTCCATGGTTACATAATTGATAAGTTTATCTTCGTCTTTGGTGTGTCTCTTGTCTTCAGTAAACTTGAATATTTTTTTAGCTGCCTCTTGAAACCTATCTTGTACATTCAGTTCATTGACAATTTGTTTAAGCAATTCAATTTTTATGGTCAATGATTTTGGTGCAGCTTGGAAGGTCCATTTATCATTTTCATCTTTTAGATAAGTTAGTATTGATTGGGTTAATTCATCTCTGATATCTCTTTCCGGCATTTTGTCCAAATGAAAATCAAGTTCATCAATGACGAGAATGAGATGGTCAAGCATGAGTTTGCGCCTTGTATCAAGGTCAATCGCATATGCACCCGTTAGCACATGAAATTCATCGCTTAATTTCTTATAGATAGATCGAGTAGAACTCCAATCGGGTGCAGGTAAATTTCTCTCACTCATAGCTGAGCACTAAGTTAGTTGCTTTTCATTTTGATCTGAATAGGGCAGCATTATTTTTCAGATTGTTCTCAACTTATTTTTGTCCTCAATTTCAGCCTCAAATAATTCGGTTAAATATTTAATCGACTTTGTACTTTCCCATTTAAATGGAATAGTCATTAAACAGTAACCAAATATCCACATAATAAAGGGTACAAGAGTTCCTATATCTTTAAATCCTTCATCTAAGATAATTATAGCGATAGCTATACACCCAATTGAAACACCACCCATCCAAATCATCATGAAAACTATTATAAAAGTTGACAATCTCATTTTGATGTGAATGCGTGTTTTGAAAGTATCATTATCGACCCGACCAAAAATTACGGGCAAGAATGAATTTTGATAAGAAATACTTCTTTTGATTTTGAATTGATCGTCCCAAATTTTGCCGCTATATGGTTTTAGGAACGACCGTTTTGGTTTCAATAAATAATTTAATTCATCTTTTGGATCAAGCCTTGATTTCAATCTTTTCAATACTTCTCCTTTCGAAAGTCTAGTATTGAACGTGATGCGTTCATATGGAAAAAATTTCATTGATCAACGGTTTGGAAGTATGTTAAAAAATCTATCTACAAATAGTATATGTCCTGATTCGGAGCATGTATGCTTCCCTTTCTGGATCCATTGATGTAGACATTGGCTTTGCCTGTTGAAGCATGCTCCACTAAGGCAACACCATTTGAATCCGTATAAACGGGTTTGGTGAAACCTACATTTGCAATTCCTGAAAATTCAAGTGTTACTTTGATGCCTGAGGCAGGCTTTTGATTTTTGTAGACTGTAATTTTGGATGTTGGCATGGTAGTTCAATTTATCATTACAACAAAAAGCTGCATTGAGAAATTTCAAAAATTGCCATTTTAAGATTTAAACTATGAATTTAATGAAAAGGAAGCAGAAATGTAGTCACGTTCAAACAGCAAGCTCTGACTTTTTTGAACGATCACCAAAATCAACGCCCATGAGAATAATTAAACCAATGATAAAGAATATACCAACAGTCAAAACAGAATATCTCATCGATCCAGTTATCAAATCGATCAAGCCAAAAATAAATGTGCCTCCTACTACAGAAGTTTTGTATAGCACATCATAGAAGCTATAAAAAGAAGACAGGTCATCTATGCTTTCATCTAACATCTTGGTATAGCTGCTTCGAGACAACGATTGAATACCACCCAGAACCAAACCCACCAAACCGGCAAGTACATAGAAAGGTGTCTTCTGTACGATGAGAAATGCAAACAAACAAATAGCCATCCAAATGACCAATTGTATAGCTAAAGAAACTTTATTGCCATATAACTTACTTACGTATGCGAAAAGGTATGCTCCACCAATAGCGACAACTTGGAGTAACAAAACTATGACGATTAATTCGCCAGCCTCAAAGCCCAATTCTTTTTCTGCAAATATGGTGGCCAAATAAATTACGGTGTTTACTCCGGCTGTATAGAAAAAGTATGATAGAAGGAATCTTCGAATGTTAACATCCTTCATGACATATTTGAAAACCTGTGCCATTTCATTAAATCCTTTCTTTACTATTCCATCAGGTAAAGCTCCTTTTTTATCCTTTGGCATACGACGAAATGTAATACGTGCGAAGCCAATCCACCAAATGCCTACCAACAAGAAGCCTATTCTTGGAGCCAATCCATCTTTTGAAATATTAAACCATTCAGGTTTTTGTATCATAGCTAGTATGACAAATAATAATATAACACTACCTAAATATCCATAGGCGTAACCTTTGGCGCTGACCATATCATATCTGTCTTCTGTCACAATCATAGGTAAATATGAATTATAGAAAACAATGCCACCAGCATAGCCCAAGGTGGAAATAATGAATGCAGCGGTACCAAACCAAAGCCATGATGCATCTTTAAAAAAGAATAATGCCATACAACTGATAGCACCCATGGTTGTAAAAACTTTTAAAAATAAAAGTCGCTTTCCACCATAATCTGCAATCCCTGAAAGAAATGGAGAAGTGATGGCAACCAATATAAATGCAAAAGAAACGGCAAAAGAATATAGGGCACTATTACTCACTGACATACCAAAGAGATCAATTTTGTCAGGAGTGATGGCAGAATAATAGATAGGGAAAACAGCAGTCGAAATCACCAAAGCATATGCAGAATTTGCCCAATCAAAAAACGCCCACGCTCGGATGGTCTTTTTATCATTTAAAGGAAAACTCGCACTACTCATCAGATTGACTTTGAGTCAATGATAGGGAAAATAATTTAAATTCCTGTCTTTTTATGATTAAGGCATATGATTCGATCTGAATTGATCAATTATCACCCAATTCCTGCACCAATTTGCCATAGTCAATCTTTGAATGATGCCTTGGGTCTCTAGGAATATTTGGTTTAAAAATGACTTTATAGTTGAGATCTAGTTCTTTGAGTTTTTCTTTGATTGGTGATTCATTTGCCGGTTTGCAAGCGATCACCAAAACGATTTCATTTTTTAATTTTAGAATGGTGCCCAAGTCTATATTTGGAATTTGTTTTAATTTATTTTCAATGATGAACGGTGATATGTATGTGTT
>JAHDDD010000144.1 GCA_020629535.1 Saprospiraceae bacterium | reverse complement strand
GTGCCTTGCCAATATCCTCCACCAAAGAAAATATCTGTTAACCCATCATTGTTAAAGTCTCCTGTTGTTGTGGCATATGGATTGCATCCTTCAAGAAGTATTTCTTTTTTGGTGAATGCATTGTTTGGTCCTTGATAAAATATGTGGACCTGATTCTTCTTCGATTCTTCTCGCAACGCATATCCTCCTTCCGTCAATATTATATCTGGGGTTCCATCATTGTTTACATCTGCGACATTTAGATCGGATACGTTGATTCCTTTATTTGACAATTTGTACTTCCTGAATGAATTCTGCTCTTGATAGAATATAAAGGTTTCGTTGTGCTCAGAGCCAGCAATAATTATATCGTCTTTGCCATTGGCATCAATGTCAGCCACTTCAATATGTGGTGAATCATCACTGAGATAAAACGGCATCAATCTTTGAATATTCAGGTCTTTCAAACTCGCATTCTCATGTTTGAATGGAAGAGATATATAGTCTGTTACTGAAAAAATAGTTTCCTTCTTTCTATCGTCTCCGGTGATGGTTGAGCTGTTGGTTTTTTTATTTATTTCTACCAATCGGCAACAGTCTTGCCCTGGCTCCACTTGTTTTGTCCCGTCATGCCATTGAACAATAAGTGAATCATAGCTATTCTGTTTTCCAAGACCTATTGAAATAATGTAACTACTTGATGATTGAAATCCTCTTGACGGTTGTAATTCTCGACTCAATTTTTTCCCTTTCGCATACACGGTCACTTTGCTTCCGATGGCAAAATTATTAGGAGCTTGTCCATTCAATTTTACCTTCAACCAGTTGTTGGTTTTGAAATTATTCTGGTAAATGAATGCATACTCTCCCGAATTATTGACTACTATATCTAAATCGCCATCAAGGTCGAGATCAGAATAAGCAGCACCTTGACTTACTGATTTTTGATCCAGTCCCCAAGCTTTTGATTTATTTTCGAATTTTCCATTTTGGTATTGATAGAAATAATTGGATTCAAGAATGGATGGCATGTGTGCTATGTATTCTTCAAGGCTGTATGCGTCGTCATCTTTGTCATTCAACTTAACAATAAGGTCTGAAGTATATTGAAGAAAGTCCATATCAGTATGATCTTTTAGATAACCATTTGATACAAATAAATCCAAATTGGCGTCATTGTCAAAATCAAAAAACAGTGGACTCCAACTCCAATCTGTATTTGACACTCCCAATAATTGTCCTAACTCATTGAAAGTATTTGTTCCTGTATTTAATTGGAGGCAATTGCGCATATATTGCTCTTGAAATCCTTGCTTTACGAACATTTCAGATTTATCAAAATTGTCCATTCCTAGATGCATTTTCTGAAGAAAATTTCCTTCAGGCAACATATCAAGTGTAACGACATCGCTGTATCCGTTTTCATCCAAATCAGCAAAATCTACACCCATTGAAAACTTAGAATGATTACTCAGCCATTGAGCAGAATTTTCTTTGAAGCTTCCATCTTTTTGATTGATATACACATAATCATGTTCGTTGAAATCATTGGTTACATAGGTATCTGGGTAATGATCATTGTTCAAATCAGTTGTAATGACACCAAGACTAAAACTGAGTACATTGCCCAAAACTCCTGCCTGCTCAGTGACGTCTACAAATTTATTACCATCGTTTCGGTATAGCTTGTTTGTAAATTTGTTGTCTCTTTTCTTTCTTAATTCCTGAACTTCAAGATTGCCTTTTGAATACTCAGGCGTCGAATGATTTGCCAAAAAAAGATCGAGGTCGCCATCTAAATCGTAATCAAAAAAAGAAGAATGGGTACTGTATGCAGGATCATCAATTCCGTATTGAGCAGCAGCTTCGGTGAATGTATTGTCTTTGTTATTTATAAACAGTAAATTTCTTCTCAGATTTGGAAACGGGAAAGCAGCCCTACAAACATAAATGTCCATCCAACCATCAGAATTGATATCTACTGCATTTGATCCTGTACACCAACCTTGATGTTTAGCGACTCCACTTTCTTCTGTGATATTTTTGAATTTGAAATTTCCTTGATTTAAAAACAGTCGGTTCTTCACCATATTTCCTGTAAAGAAAATATCATCAAGACCGTCGTTATTAAAATCAGCAGTTGTGACACCTGCACCGTTGTAAAAGTATTGGTATTTGAAGATGTTGAAATCTTCATTTTCGTTTAATAAATTTCGAAAATCAATGCCGGTTTGTCTTTTTGTCAGCAAGCTAAATCCTTCGTTCTGCTCTTGTTGACACGCACAGATCGTGAATAAGAAGAAAAGACAGATTGGAATTTTGAGGGAGTGCATGATGTAAAATGCAAAGAAAGAGTCAGGATACAAATTCCTGACTCTAATCTTTGATGAAAAAACTTTATGGTTTTAATCTATATCCCACCAAATTGAAGTTCCTCCAGTATCGGGTCCTTCCAGACAATCGACACCGGTTGCGACTCCTCCGGGATTTTGAGCATATTCGCTATTGATATATTTGACACGTTTGATTTGTGCTTCTGTGTCAATTTCTCCTCCACTATTGTTGATGACAACGGGGAATAATTTTGGATATCCCGTTCTTCTGAATTCTGACCATGCTTCCTGACCATCAGGAAACAGCGCAATCCACTTTTGAGTGATAATTCTCTCAAGATTTGATTCAAAATCTGCTCCTCCATCCCAGGCAATGGTGATGGTTGATAGATTAGGCGAACCGTCATCAACATTATTGTCTCCATTATTTACATCAACATATGGAATGGGTTGACTTGAACTGTCGGCTATGTATGCGTCAGCTCCACCTAAACCATATTGATCAAAAGAAGCTCTGATTCCATTCTCGTATGCTTCCTGAGCAGAGACTCCGGCATTCCAGCCTCTCAATGCTGCTTCAGCCAAAAGAAAATGTGTTTCAGCGGCAACAAACAATTGGATATCTCCAAGATCTTGAAGTGCTGAGTAATTCACATACGTCGCTTTGTCTTCAATTACAATTCCTTGTCTTATTCCTTTGTATTGACCTGCAACGTCTTCTTGTAATGCTGGTCTAAAGTATTCGGGTAATCTTGGATCACCATACCCAACCAAGATAGATTCCATCGGTGCTCCCATTCTGATATCGTTCCAGGCATTGTTTATGGTATTCATTGGATGGTCAACTTCATTCTTTACAGTGAAGTTTGCATCATTGCTATCGAGTAATCCAAGAGGATGATTGATTGCTTTCTCAGCTTCGGTCTGTGCGAGTGAAGGATCTACTTTCGAAACCCTGATAGCCAATCTAAGTCTTAAGGAGTTGGCGAATCTTATCCAATTTTCAATGCTTCCTCCATACACTTCATCAAATGCAACGAAGGGACTTGGATTCCCAGAATCAAGAAATGTTTGTAATCCTTGAACTCCAACATCAAGATCAGAAAAGAAATTTCTATAAAGATCATCGACACAATCGTATGCAATCGTACCGTCATCTGCAATATTGCCAAATTCAGAATAAATAATCGGACCGAACATATCAGAGACTCGGTGCATGGCTTCGACTTTTAAAATCTGTAACCATGCAATGAACTCAGGAAAGCCATCACCCGCCAATTGCTCGACTTGCAGTGCCGGAGCCATTACACTTTGATAAGCTGGGTTCCATGCCCACGTATTCCATCCATCGACAAGATTGTAATTCATATTATTCGAATTACCTGCAAAGGGAGTCGGAGGCATCATGTATCCTGAATAGACGTCACCCAACAGATTTTGTTGAAGTTGAGTAACCCATGCAGGGCTATGTACATATATATTTCTAATTATGTTAATGAAAGGTTCACCCACCAATCTGAAATCAGATTCCAGATCTTCATTGGTAAGTGCAAATGGATCTTGATTGTATTCGTCAAAATCTTTGTTACATCCTGAGAACACAAAACCCATAGCAACTGTGAGAACCAATCCTGATAAAATTATTTTAAACTTTTTCATTTTCTTTAATTTAGATTGGTTTTAAAATTCAAGATTAAGGCTGACACCAAGACTTCTTGTACTTGGCAAACTGAATATATCTATTCCTTGTAAACCAACGCCAGTTGACGCAGTAATATCTGGATCATACGGAGCTTCATTCTTCAAGAAGAAAAGGTTTCTACCAATCAAACTAATTTTGGCGCTTGCTCCCAATACAGATATTGGCACTCGGTATCCTACGGCTAATTCTCTCAATCGAATATTGGTGGCATCATACACATAGGCTTCTGTAATACCTTGTCTGCCACCCACGGTTCCGTAGTATGTGGCAGGATCGATACTGCTGACTGCTGCCCCGTCTTGGCTTACTGCATTGATACTCACAGAACCATTATCTCTTGCAGCAGCGGTTTGTTCTGAGACGCCAAATTCATCGAGCAATGCTTGGGTTACAGAAATTACTTCTCCTCCAAATCTTCCATCGAGAAGGAAGTTTAATGAAAGGTCTCCAAAGCTAAATTGGTTATTCCATCCTAAGGTAAAATCTGGATTTGGGTTTCCAACAAAACCAAGACCATCTTTGGTTGGTTTTCCATCAGCATCCAATACAATTCTACCTTGATCATCTCTTAAAAAAGTCTCTCCCCAAATGTCTCCAAAAGAACCACCTTTTTGTACTACCATACCGTAGCTATTTACAGCTTCATTGGTGATAAAGAATGGTGCAGGACCATCAGGATTGTCATCAAAGTCTGGATGCAATTCTATTACTTCATTTGTATTTCTGGTAAAGTTCAAACTGGTTGTCCAATTTGAAGTACTGCTTCTTAAAACATCATATGACAATACTGCCTCTATTCCTCTATTGTTCACATCACCTGCATTGACGAGGTATCTTGTAAAACCAGATCCTGCTGGGGCGGAAATATTGATAAACTGATTTCTCGTATTTGTATTATAATATGTGATATCAAATCCCAATGCATTGTTCATGGTTCTAAGTTCCAATCCGACTTCGAAAGAAGCTGACTCTTCAGGTACAAGTGATGAACCTGGAATCGGTCCTACTGTTGAAAACTGCAATTGACCATTTACAATATTTCCTCTTTGTTCAATTGGATTGGCAACGTATGCTGGAACATCGTTTCCGACTACTGCGTAAGATGCACGCAACTTTGCGTAATCAATTCCTCCCAATGTTGCCATTTCAGAAAGTATTGCAGTGACACCAACTGATGGATAGAAGTATGATTGATCTGGAAGAGCTGAAGACCAGTCATTTCTAGCCGTCAAATCGACATACAATTTACTTTGAAATCCTAACTGTGCACTTGCGAAAATGGCATTTCTCTTTAATCTTGTCAATGATTCAAACAAAGTAGAAGAGATTGGATTTTTCAAATATTGAAGTCCAAATTTGTTTGCGAAAGCAAGATCTCCATTTTTAGAATCTGCAGTGATGCCATACAATTTATTGTTTGTGTGACTGGTTCCGACATTCAAATCCAAGGCAATATTGCTATTGATTTGATTTGAATATCCCAAAATAAGATCTGCATATATCTGGGCATTGTCAGAATTAGAATACATGTATCTACCATTTTGATCTGACAATGTTGCTTGCGTCGACGCATACACCTCACGGGTGAAATTATCCAAAGCTTTATCGAGAGAAACCCTTCCTTGGACAGTCAAATTGTCTACTAATTCATATTCTGCTCCCATGGAGGTAATGAATCGATTTCTGGTGTTGAAATTTTCATTTCTGTTCAGTATCCAATATGGATTTTGTTGAATGTCTCTGTCGGCTATCCAATTTTGTGTATTGAAATTTCTTCCTTCATCGTATGTTTCATATTCCCTTTCGTATAGATCAAAGTCTAGTCCTCTTGGAAAGAAATACAATCCAGTCAATGGGTTAAAATACAATCCACCTGCTGGTCTGTTTTTTACATGCTGATTGATATAACTCAATGAGCCATTTAACCTGAGCCGATCATCCATCAGATTTACTCCTTGTCTAAAAGTAAAGTTGTGACGGTACAAATCATTGGTCGGAAGAATACCATTTGCATTGGTATTCGAGTATGAAAAAAACGAGGTTGACTTATCTGATCCTCCACTCAAGCTGACTGAATTGATAAACGTATTTCCTGTATCATAAAAGTCAGCCACATGGTCATTGGCACTCACGGGTCCTCCCCAGCTGAATTCTGCACCTTCCGCAGTCTGTCCGTAGCGATATTGAAGTTCAGGAACCAAAATCGCATTATCTCTTGTATAGCTGGAAGAGAGTGTAATCTTTGGTTTGCCTGATTTACCCTTTTTGGTGGTTATCAATACGACACCATTGGCAGCTTGACTTCCATACAATGCAGCTGCAGATGCACCTTTCAATATTGACAATGATTCTATGTCATCCGGATTGATGTTTGAGATGCCATCTCCACTATCGACACCGCCACCGAAAACATTGCCTTGTTGGCCTGAACGATTGTTTAGCATTGGTATTCCGTCGATCACATAAAGAGGGTCATTGTTTGTTGTTGATTTATTCCCTCTCAGAATAAATCTTGTTGATCCACCAACGCCTGAACTTGATCTGTTGATGACTAGTCCCGGAGTTTTTCCTGCCAGTGCATTGATCACATTGACATCTTTTACATTTGATAGTTCTTCACCCGATACTTCATCAACAGCGTAAGTCAATCCTTTTTTCTCCCGAGAAATACCAAGAGCAGTTACCACGACTTCGTCCAGATTAACACCTTCTGAGAGTGTGGCCATTACTTTTCCATTTTCATCCGGAGTGACCATCATGGTCTCGTAGCCCAAATAGCTAACTTCCAATCTACTGGATGGGTCATTGAGCGACAGTTCAAATTTGCCATCTATGTCTGTGATGGTTCCATTGTCAGTTCCTGCTTCCAGAACAGATGCACCAATGAGTGGGTTACCATCCCCATCCAAAATTGTTCCTGAAACTGATTGGCTGTATGCGACACAACCAAAAAGCAAAAAACAGGAAAAAACCACAGATTTTGCTATACGAGATAGCAAGAGGCTTTTCGTAAATTTTTTCATAGTAAGGTTAGTTGTTAGTTTTAAAATTTCCATCTCCTAAACGCTTCAATCGCTTCATATTCAGCAAATCCTAGCTTTCTATAAAGTGCTGCTGTATTTTTGTTTCTTTCTTCTGAACGTTGCCAAAATTCCCGATCATCAGACCCTGGGAATGGAGGACTGTCTTTCTGGGATTGATGCATAAAGATTGCCTTTCGCTTTTTCAGCAATTCTTCCGGACTGAGCGGTACTGCCATTTCTATCTCATCGATTCCAAATTCTTGCCATGCCCCTCTGTAAACCCACAGCCAACAATCATCTATCCACGGTTCCTGCTTTAATTCTCTGAGTGCTTCTAACATAATGTTGAGGCAAACTCTGTGGGTACCGTGAGGGTCCGCTAAATCTCCGGCAGCAAATATTTGATGGGGTTGTATTCGTTCTATCAGTTCTTTTGTAATGGCAATGTCAGCACTTGAAGATTCTTTTTTGATGATACTCCCTGTTTCATAGAAAGGGAGGTCCATAAAATGAATGTTTTTATCTGGTAGTCCACAAAATCTTGCAGCTGATCTTGCCTCTCCTCTTCGGATCAATCCTTTGATCAATTTCACTTGATCACTGTCAATGCCTCCGGAATTTAGCAGATCTTCTTTGATCTCATTCAAGTCTTTCCGCGATCCGTTTGTATTCGATTGAAATTCGTCCAAGAATTCGATAAACCTAAGAACATCGTGTTTGTGTACGGCGATATTTCCTGAAGTCTGGTAGGCAACATGCACTTCATGCCCTTGCTCTACAAGCCTCATAAATGTTCCACCCATAGAAATGACGTCATCATCAGGATGTGGACTAAAAATGATCACTCTTTTAGATGATGGATCAGCTCTTTCAGGTCTGTACTTGTCTTCAACATTTGGCTTCCCACCCGGCCATCCGGTAATGGTATGCTGAAGTCGATTGAATATTTTGATATTGAGTTGATATGCATTGCTTACTTCCAGAAGAAGCTCACTCAATCCATTCTCATTATAGTCTTCATCTGTAAGTTTTAGGATGGGTTTATTGAGTTTGAATGAAAGCCAAACGGCAGCCCGGCACATTAGATCTTCATCCCAGTTGCAGCTTCCCACTTTCCAAGGTAATTTAACTCTTGTCAATTGTTGTGCAGCAGCCTTATCAATGAAGAATCGAATGTTTGGATGCTCTTGCAAAAAAGTGGCTGGGATATCTGAACTCGGTTGATTCTCAACGGCCTCTTTCAAGATACTTGCTTTGTGTTGTCCCCAGGCCATCAATAAAACCATCTTTGCATTGAGTATGGTTTTCACCCCCATGGTTATGGCCTTGTATGGCACATGTTCGAGCCCATTGAATTCTCTTGATGCATCTCTTCGGGTGATATTATCGAGACGGATCAATCTGGTTTTTGAATTGCTTCCACTACCTGGTTCATTAAAACCAATATGGCCCGTACGTCCAATTCCAAGAATCTGAATATCCAAACCACCCAACCGTTCAATCTTGTTCTCATATTCCCTGCAATAATCATTGACTTCTTCCAAGTTTATATCACCTCGAGGAATGTGGATATTTTCTTTGGGAATATTGACATGATCAAAAAAATACTTGTGCATGAAATGATGATAGCTCTGAATTTGATCAGGCTCAATCGGATAATATTCATCAAGATTAAAGGTGATCACATTTTCATAGCTTAGATGCTCCTCCTTATGAATTCTAATCAATTCTTTATAGACCATGACAGGAGAAGAACCAGTTGCAAGTCCTAAAATGATTTGTTCACCGTTCTTTTGCTTTTCGCGAATGGCATTGGCAATAATCTTTGCGATGTATGTGCTGCCTTCTTTAGAATGCTGGAAAATATCAATCGGAACATTCTCAAATGACTTGATTTGAAAAATGAGCTCATCTGGATATGATAAGATAGGTCCTTGTGGTTTGATCTGAAGAGTTTGAATCATAGATATAACTTAACCGTTCACATGCACGACAAATCTAAAAACAAAATATGGATTTGTTCCGTTCTCGTGCACGTTTTTTTCGAATTTGTTTGATTTACATTGTTTATTTTTGTGCTAAGAATGAAAATTACCACCAAAGACATAGCAAAACTCGCAGGAGTTTCGCGAGGCACCGTTGACCGAGCCTTAAACAACAGAGGTGAGATTTCGCCAGAAATGAAGGCTAAGATTTTGGCCATAGCCAAGAAGCACGGATACGTAAAGAATATTCTGGCCAGCAATTTGGCAAAAAACAAGCAGTACACCATACTTGCGGTCCTGCCCGATTACTCTTTAGACATATTCTGGGAAGGTCCCTATAATGGTGTGAAACGCTTGGAAAATTATGCTTTGAATTATGGTTTGAAAATCGACTATCTGTTTTTCAACATTTTGAAAAAAGAAAGCTATGCAGAATCCTTAGCTGAAGCGATTGGATCAGCACCGGATGCCATTTTGGTGGCTCCTGTCTTTCTCAAAGAATCATTACAATATTTTCAACTGGCTCGTCAAAACAACATCCCTTTGGTGTGTATCAATTCTGAGATTCCAAATGCTCAAGTACTTTCATATGTTGGTCAGCGATCATATGATTGTGGGTACTTGGCAGGCAGGCTTTTTAAAAATGGCAGAAACGACAAAAGGAAAATCTACATCATCACCTTGGGCCATAAGGTTAACAATGCCATTCACATCAACAACAAAATCAATGGTTTGAAAGCATTCAATAATTTAAATGAATGCCTTTTTGATATCGAAGAAGTCCTGATCGAAAATTTTCAAGATAGTATTGAGCTAAAAAAAGTGTCTGCCAAAATCTTGAAAGACAAGGATTCTACACTTGGCATATTCTTCACAAACTCAAGAGCTT
>JAHDDD010000143.1 GCA_020629535.1 Saprospiraceae bacterium | reverse complement strand
GAATTTTTGGAGCTTCAACACGCTTGCTTTGGCTATTGCCAACTTGGCAAATCATTAAGCCAAAAAGCATAAGGCACATTGTTTTAATTAATTTCATCTTGATTGAATTTTATTTGATAAAATTGATTTCTAGTTTCCTTGAACTCCTTTTATTGAAAGAGTTCCATTGCTTGCATCACAACTGCATTCAAATGGGCCACCCGTAAACGGTCCGAACCCACACAAACCTTGCGTGTCAGTTACTACAATATTCCAACTGCTGTTGTTTGCGTATACAAATGTGATTGTACCGTTAGCATCTACTGCAGGATCATTTCCAGACGAACTTGTTGCACCTGCATCTGCGATAGAGATACTTGCATCAGGACCATCAGTCCAACTCACATCAACTGTGAATGATGAAAGATCACTCCCACAAATTGGGGCACCTACGGTTACGTTGGTTAAATCACATCCTGGACAATCAACAGGAGCTGTTTGCCCACATACTGGTGCACTTACACAACCGTTAGCATCGGTTTCTGTGACACACACATAAGTGATTGTTGGAAATCCTGCATACGCAGGTGGTGCTGCCAAACCTCCAATACCGGCTGTAGCATCAGCCATTGTAGTTGCAGCATCCACATTGGAATAATAGGTTAATACTCCTCCTCCACCTGCAGCACTGATTGTACCAAGAATAGAAGGACAAACATTATCATTGATTGTGAGTACAGGACTTACAGGATCCACACATGCATTACCCGGTGAAGTCGTAACCTGATTTACAGGAGAAACTTCATCAGTTGCAGGTGGATCTGAAGCACCGTCGCACAAACACCTTGTATATATAGTAACTGGATTAGTCTGATCATAGGTCGGCAAGGTAGTCGACCATGTTGCGTTATCTGTTGAGTATTGCAATGTACTTCCTACTGGACAAGCCGTTGCTGGAGGTGCGATAACACCACCTCCAAGAACACAACCAGTGGAACACATGCTTTCAGCAGTTATTGTTGCCGGTGGAGCTATCACTGTCAAATCAGGACAAGTAGCACAACTGGCAATAACGGTAATAGTGCATGTAGTAGTTGAAGTACATCCGTTATTATCTGTATATGTATACGTTACATCATGCGTTCCGGCTCCAATTGTATTTGGATCAAAATTAGCCGTATCAACGCCATCACCTACAGGGTCTGTAGGATCAGTATTATCTGTTGCAATGGTCCAAGTAGAAGAGCAAGTAACTACATTGGTAATCACTGGATCGAATGAACCCATATCAGTACCGAAAGCACCAAAGTTCATTGCATAATTGGTCATACCATCTCCACTATCAATGGTATATCCTCCATCAACTCCACCACCTGCGGCAGTATCAATCCAACCATCTCCATAAGTATCTCCTGCGGTCCAATTGAATGTCGTTCCTGAAGGCGCTCCTAGTGTGTATGTACCAGCTGCTGCCGGAGGCAACGTTACTGTGACTGGAAAAGCAACTGGATTATCTGTCATCCCATAAGGAAGATAGTCTCCATTTGCTGCACAAGGATCAAGTGTAACAGGAAGACCATTGTCATCAATGACAGTATTTCCTCCTGCATCAGTTAATGTAAATGATACCTCATCACAGAAAAAATCAACAACCAATTGAACAAGGAATGTAGCAGTTGCTGTTTCAACACATTCTGGAGTAGCAGATAGATCAAATGCTACTGGATTCTCATCCAAACAAATTGCTTCTGTAGGACAACCCGTAATTACTGCTGTTTCGTATGCATCGACATCAAGTGTAAATGCTCTTTCACATGGCAGGCCATCACCTCCAACTTCCCCATTCACGATAGAAATGTCAAGAGTTGTCATGGCATCACCTTCTGCAGGTGCGTATGTTATTGATGTGGTACCATCTCCTGTTATGGTAGCTCCCGCAGTAGCTCCACCAGTGATGCTTATTTGACTTGCTGTGCACACCGTAGTAATGGTGTAAACACAATTGGTAACATCTAAAGTGATACCTGCTGCTGGATCAGGAGCAATCATCAAATTCAATGGACCTTCAACAGGGCATGTTGGTTCAATGAATCCTTCTTCTCCATAAACAGGAACTACATATATATCAATGGCCAAAGGATCACAACTATCATTTGCGAAACCATCAAGGCCCATTAATCCTGCAAAACCATCTGAGACAAGACCAATCTCTCCGAAGAAAGATAAATCCGGATCGTCAACTGCACCAGTAAGATCATCATAAATTTCTGCAGCTGTCTCAGGAGTTGTTGGATCGAAATCATATACAATTAAGAAATCGTCCATTATATCTGTGCCAGTAGTTGGATCCATATCTCCATCAGCATCATCAACATCTACTGAACCGTCACCTGATGTGAAATCCGTAAGAACAACATCAAATGATTCTCCCACACATAATAATGCAGGTACCAAAGAATTCATTGAAGTAGCACATTCCATTGGTGCTGGACAAGCCGGCACCAGAACAGTTAAAGTTTCTTCACAAGGAGGATCTTCATTGATATCCGTCACTGCCCAATTCAAGGAAGTTGCAGTGGTCGGTCCAACGATTGTTTGTAACGGGAAGCAAATCTGAGTCCCGTCAGTTGCACCACCTACGATTGATGCGATTACTGCCCCTCCATTATCATTGTCAATCAAGTTATAGCTTCCTGAGCCTCCTGCTACATCAAAGCATATAGTAATTTCTGCATTGTCGCCATTACAAACTACTGTTGACGTGGCATTGGTTACTAAACAAATAACACATGCTCCATTGCATGCATTGTATGTATTGGTACCATTTTGCCAATCATCGAAACATGAAACAGCATTGGTATTATAGTCAGACTGTGTAATAACATTGCACATGGTTGCAACCTGGTCGGTCGTAAACATGAACATGCAATCATCATCTACATAATCCATAAAGTTTCCAGTATATGCATCACAATTTCCAGTACAAGTACATGTCGTTGGATCGATGGTAGGACAACCGAAGTTAGGTCCTCCTTGTGGAGGTGTATCCGCTTCTCCATCTGTCCACGTGTGATCCAATCCAAAATAATGTCCTATTTCGTGAGTTAAAGTAGCTCCACCATTATAAGGTGCACCTGAATCTAAGCTTCCTCCTGAAGCACAACCACCAAATGATTGACTTCCAAAAGCTGTGTGAACTACATACACTCCATTGCCATTTGGATTTGCTCCACCGGCAAGTGGTGCAACACCAAGGACACCGCCACCAACTCCTGCAGTAGCACCGTCACTAACAAAGATGTTGAGGTATCCGTCCCAAGTCGAACCAGGAACGCTAGGCCAAGTATAATCACCAACAGTAATTGCGAGACCGCCTATATTGTCTTCTCCTGCTGGAAGGTTTTGGTCACCAAGACAAAATTGGATACATGCTCCTGCATCTGGCATCGCATCAGCTGTGATGTTATAATCACCGTTAATATCGGTACATCCGCCATTGATCCAATCACAATAAAGCCCGGCGTTCATATTACATGAACTAAAATCCAAATTCAATTGGTCAATTTGAGCTTGAGCTGCATCTATCAGACACTGCTCATTTGCATCTGTAATTGGTGAATTGTAATGAACAGCCACCGGAATAATGGTGGGTGTTGTACACGGAGGAGTTCCATCTTTGTACAATTCTTCGATTTGTTCTTTTAACAACTTTCTCCAGGTCTTGTACTCTTCTGCAAAGACTGGATCAGCCATTTGAAGAGCATGGTATTCATCTGAACCACAACGTCTTGATTCTGATGCAGATACACTGTTGGAAGAAGTATTTTGGGAAGTGCCCGAAATCTTAGATTCCTGAGATCCTTTAGAATCAGTGAATCCGACCAATTCGAAATCTTGATGTCCGAAGGTGGTGGGGTTTGATTTAAAAGTACCGGAAATTGAATTCAGTTTAGGATTCGAATCTGCTGAATTGAGCTGCGCACCAACTTGAACAGATGCAAATAGAATCGGTAATGCACATAGGAGTGCAATCTTTAGGTTAGTTGTAAACATTCTCAAGATTGAGTTTAATTGGTTAATTGACTTTGGTTTTCGCCTCTGCCATCTAGATTACCCTCTTTCAGGACAATCCAGAAGGTTCTATTTATTGATTTTCGTCTTATTTGGGGTCCACTAAGGTAATTATTTATATATAAATATTAACATTATTTAATACATAAACTTAACACTCGGATAACTTTGGGCACTAGCTCCTATTAGTCAAATACTTATATATAAAAGAATTTTGTTGAGAGATCTGAAAATAGATTTTCTTTTGCGCTCCAAAAGATTTTCTTACTCTTTCAATACTTGGAATCATGCTCCCCTCAAAATCGAAAATAGGTAATTCTAACTGGTCAAAAGTATACTTAATTACCTCCCAAATTAATCGGATAGAGGCTCCTGATTTCCTCAACTCAGGGTCCATTCCAGCTAGGTGATAATAACTGGAATTTTTGTCCCAAATGAGAAATACGGCTGCATAGATTTGAGCCTGATCATGCAGGGACAAAATACACCCTCGATTTTTTTCTATGATTTTCTCAATATGCGCGATAAGGAATTGACGGGAGAATGGAGCCGTGTAACCTCCACGTACATAACTACGGAATTGTAAATCAGCCATTTTTCCCGCATCTTCATCAAATCTTAAGTCCAAATGGGCTGCAGCTGGAATATTACGTTTCCGATAATTTGTATGAATGTTTCCAAACACATTCTCTAGTGATTGGGTGAGATCTAGACGGTATGAATACTTTTCTGTTATTTCAATGTGTGGAGCAACTGTTGGTTCAATTTCATAAAATAGATTTTGTTGAAAAAAAGCAACTTCTGGTAACTTAGAAAACAGTTGACTAAAACCTTCTTTCTTTTCCTCATCTGAAAATCCAGAGGAAAACAAGGGGCCAGACCATTTAACAAATGGAGCGGGCAAGATTCTTCTCCACAAAAGCTTTCGATTTATAAGGTAGGGCCAAACAGCCACCCGCCCGTCTTGATTCAAAAATTCATAGGACCATCCATCGGTTCCGCAGCATTGATCGAGATACCATGGTTCGAAAAAGATCGGCACATAATCAATGCGATCCAACAAGGATTGGTATGTGTTGCTCGCACTCATTTTTTAATAATGCAATTGATGCCGTCAGCAAAGGGAAGAAGAAAGTTACGAACACGATTATCTTCTTTTATTTTCATATTGAATGCATGTAATGCTCTCGCTTTCGAGTCCTTTTTCCCATCGACAACTTTTTTGTACCAAAGCACATTGTCAGCCAAAATCATCCCACCTGAATTTAGTAGCGGGAAGCATTGATCGTAATACTCCTCATACTCCAATTTAGACCCATCGAAAAATATCAGATCAAAGCACCCTTCGAGTGTAGGAAGCAGTTCAATGGCATTTCCATGCAATGATTTCACCTTTGGTTGGAGATTGGCTTTCTTGATGTTTTTCTTGGTTATTTCGTGATATTCAATGCGACTTTCAATGGTCAAAAGTTCTCCGTCTTCAGGTAAAACGTCTGCCATGCAAATGGCGGAATAGCCCGTAAAACTTCCGATTTCAAGAATTCGTTTTGCTCCTGAAATTCGTACCATCATCTGCAAAAATTTTCCCGTCAAGGGACCGGAAAGCATACCAGGAGAGAGCGTTTTAAGATGGGTTTCACGCTCGATTTCAGACAAGGTTTGAGACAGCTCACTGCTCCAATTATTTGCATAATATTCAATGCTATTTTCGCCAGATTTTTCTCCAGTTCTCATCTCGATTTTGTCCAATTATTGATTAAAGGATAGGCAAAAACAATTGCCAGAATCATGAATGCTCCAAGATAAAAGTTTGGACTTAGTTCCTGGTGTTCTTTGAGTATGATTATCGCCAGTAAAATACCATATACTGGTTCTAGATTGATGATCAAGTTGGTCTCAAAGGCAGAGAGTTTTTTCAGCGCTACAATGTTCAGATAAAAAGCAAGACTGGTGCATGCGAGAGCAAGAATTAGCAGATAGATCCAATCAATCCCCATTGGCCGAAAAGGCACAAAAAATTGGTGCCAAAAAAATGGCAACAAGCAAGTCAAAAATACCCAAACGCCAAACAATTCTAAGAAGGTTAAATTGAAAGGATTTACTGAATCTACGAGCTTCTTATTGAAGCACGAAAACAAGGCTGCAAGAAAGGCAGAACAAAGACCTAGATAGACGCCTGTCATCATACTTTCTGGCAATTGCCTGGCAATCATAAACATCGCGGGAATCAATAGACAGCCTATCAAAACCTGCATTTTGATTATTTTCTTGGATAGGATTAAGGGCTCAAGAAAAGCAGTAAATAATGTTGCTGTAGCCATACAAACAAGTGTCACAGAAGCATTGGAAGCCTTGATCGAACCAAAAAAGGTTATCCAGTGAAGAGCAACCACGAATCCTATCAAGATAATTTTCAAAATGAGAGGAGGAGAAAGGCCTAGTAATTTTCGCCCAAATCCGACAAAGAAAAGCAGACTGATACAAGTGATTAAAACACGCCACCACACAAGCGCAGGTGCAGAGGTGGAAATCAAGTCTCCAAGTATAGCTGTAAGGCCAAACAGAAGCACCGCCAGATGGATCTGTAGATAGGGTAAATATGATTTTTTGGCTTTCAATTTTGTCAGGTAAAGGGCAAATATGCCACTTCAATCAGAAAGGACGATTTCCTTTGAGATAAATTTGGCCGAAGGGTGGATATTTTGCTTATAATTGTTCTAAATTTGAAGCTTCAACACTGAAAATACATGCGATTGACTAAAGGAGACAAGGCCCCAGGGTTTACATTGAGAAATACCCAAAAAGAAGAAGTGAGTTTGTCAGATTATGAAGGGAAAAACGTGCTTTTACTATTCTTTCCACTTGCTTTCACAGGCGTTTGTACCAAAGAACTTTGTCATATAAGAGATGAAAAATCTTATTACGACTCTGTTGACGCTTCAATAATCGCCATTTCGGTAGATTCATTGTTTACTTTAGAAAAGTTTAAAGCCGAACAAAATTACCAATTCCCAATGCTTTCCGATTTTAACAAGGAAGTAAGCAGAGCTTACGGAGCTTTGTATGATGATTTTGTGCTAGGTATGAAAGGGGTCGCTAAAAGATCGGCCTTTGTGATTGATAAAAATGGCACTATTCAATATGCTGAAGTGCTTGAAGAAGCCGGTGATTTACCAAATTTTGAAAACGTAAATTCAGTTCTCTCAGAATTGAAGTAAAAGAATAAACTTATGAATATCTTCAACACCCGACCAATGGATGATATCCAAGAAAACATCGATGTGATGTTAAAAGACTCTAATACAGAGCAAGCCCAACTTCTAGTTTACAATGATGACTTCAATACATTTGACTGGGTCATCCAATCGTTTATGGAGATTTGCGAACATACATTCGAACAATCAGAGCAGTTATCTATTATAATCCACTTTACTGGTAAAGCCACTATTAAGACTGGTCCAAGAGATGTCCTTGCACCCATGAAAGATGCATTGATAGAAAGAGGAATTTCTGCAGTCATCGAATCTTACGCTACAGATCAGTAATTTACTATTCAAATATTTTCCCTTTCGGGTAATGTTTGATTGCTGATTCGTCAGTAATCGCATATGTACTTTCTTCCTGAAGACAATCTGTTTTTCCCACACCCACTTTTGGTGGATGAAGAAGGCGTCTTGGCTTTTGGGAGCCAAATCAATGCAGCCAATATTATTACAGCTTATGCTCATGGCTTGTTTCCATGGTATAGCGGTCACCCAATATTTTGGTGGAATCCAAATCCTCGTTGTGTACTTTTTCCAAAAGAATTAAAGATTCACAAAAGTATGCGACCTTACTTTAATCAAGAAAAGTTTACTGTGAGCTACAATCAATGCTTCTCTAAGGTCATTGAGTTGTGTCGCGATACCAAGCGAAAAGATCAAAATGGCAGCTGGCTCAATGATGAACTTATCGAAGTATTCACGCATTTGCACCATAAAGGCATTTGCCAATCTGTTGAAGTTTGGGAAGATGACGAGTTGGTGGGTGGGTTATATGGTTTACTTCTCGGTAAAATCTTCTTTGGTGAATCTATGTTTGCTAAAAAACCCAATGCTTCCAAATTCGGATTTATCAAATTGGTTCAAAAGCTTGAGAAAGAAGAAATCCTGCTCATTGACTGTCAGCAAGAAACCGGTCATCTCAAAAGCTTGGGCGCCAAGACTATCTCAAAACATGAATTTTGGAAGTATATCAAGGAGAATTTGAAAGAGGTGTTGGGTTCAGTGAATTGTTTTTAGTTGTCAATTTTCGTTTGTCAGTTGTCGGATTAAATGAAAACCACTGAACACCGAAAACCGAACAAGTTTCTATATTTGTGGCCCGATATGATTGATTTCGAAAAACATATTCTTGATAATGGTCTTCGCGTGTTGTTTCATCAAGACAAAAGCAGTCCACTTGTGGTGGTCAATGTTTTGTATGATGTAGGCTCTCGTGATGAAGATCCTGAACGCACAGGTTTTGCTCACCTCTTCGAACACCTGATGTTTGGCGGGTCAGTCAACATTCCTGATTTCGACGGGCCGATTCAATCTGCGGGTGGAGACAACAATGCATTCACCAATTGCGATGTTACCAATTTTTACAATCTACTGCCCTATCAAAATATCGAGACCGCTTTATGGTTGGAATCAGACCGGATGATGCAACTGAATTTCAATCAGGAGATGCTTGATGTCCAAAAGAAGGTGGTAGTTGAAGAATTCAAGGAAACCTGTATCAACGTTCCATATGGAGACATGTGGCATGAACTGAGTAAGCTTTGTTACAAAGACCATCCATACCAATGGCCAACGATCGGCAAAACATTTGATCATATCGAAAAGGCACAGCTTAGTGATGTCGAGCAATTTTTCAATCGACATTACAATCCTAACAATGCCATTTTATGTGTGTCTGGAAACTTTGAGAGTGCACAAACATTAGAACTCGTCAAGAAATGGTTTGGTCCTATTCCACCCGGACCGAAAAGAGTAAGAAGTCTTAATGAAGAGAAGAAACAAACGCAGAGTCGAAAGCTTATCAAAGAAGCACATGTACCGGGTAAGAATTTTATTGTAGCCTGGCATATGGTTTCTCGTAGTGATCCTGATTACTACACTTTTGATTTGATATCTGATTTGTTGAGTACAGGTAAGTCTGCGAGATTGACACAACGTTTGTTGAAAAATTCAAACTTATATTCCGGTCTGAGCGCATACATATCCGGTACTATGGATCCAGGTTTGTTTATCGTTGATGCTAAGTTATCTGATGAAGCAAAAACCGATGAATCCATTGAAAAAGTGATGGATCAAATTCAGGAGCTTAAAGATAATCGAGTCGGAGATGAAGAATTGACCAAGGTGAAAAACAAAGTTATCAGTCTATTGACCTTTTCCGAATTGAGCATTCTAAATAAAGCCATCAATTTATGTCATTTCGAATTGATGGGTGATGCTGATTTAATCAACGGACAGGCAGCAAAATATGAAGAGATCAAAGCAGAAGACATTCAGCGAGTCGCACAATCATATCTAAGAAACGACAACAACAATACTTTAATCTACTTGCCTCATGAGTCTTAGGGAGGCCTTGAGCCCTAAGGAGTATACCCTTTTTTGGATCATCGTTTTACTTTGTTTCCCAGCTTTCTTTATAAATCTTGGGATGCAAACATTAAATGAAGATGAAGCCATACGATCATTGGTGGCTTTTGAAATGCTTTGTAATAAAAACTTCATTGTGCCGACGCTCAATGGTTTGCCATATTATTATAAGCCTCCACTTTACAATTGGTTTATAGCCTTAAGCTTTTTGGTTTTCGGGCAAATCAATGAATGGACCGCACGATTCCCTACTCTATTATTTTTAGGGATTTTTGCCATAAGCATCTATAGATG
>JAHDDD010000142.1:5867-10027 GCA_020629535.1 Saprospiraceae bacterium | reverse complement strand
GCTTCTGCATTTGTAATGTTTATATTAAAGAACATTTCTGGTGGAGATGGTACCTGCACCAGTTCTGTCTGCAAGCTACAATCGTCAATGTCAGTAATAGTAGCTTGGTACAATCCAGTAGCAAGATCATTGATGCTTTGACCAGTTTGACCATTATTCCAGATAATATCAAAAGGACCTTGGCCTCCGGAGATTTGAATTTCAATTGACCCGGTTTCAGAATCGAAACATGGATTTTCACCAACTTCCGTTACTTCGTAAATGATCGGATTACTGCTTTCCAAATTAATGGCTTGTGCTTCTCCTGTACAACCCAAGGCATCTGTGACGGTAAGATTGTATGTGCCTGAGGTAAGATTGTATACAGTATCTCTTTCACTGTCTTGAAAGTTTTGAACTCCATGTGACCAATTGAAATCAAAAGGAGCGGTTCCGTTTTCGATGAAACTTTGTAAAACAGCACTTGAATCACCAAAACATTCAAGGTCCTCTAGTATGTTAATCCAAGTAGGAAGTAGCTCGTTTTCTTCTTCGACTTCGATATTTGTGAGTCGCTGCTTACATCCAAATTCGTCTATAACTGTAACGCTGTATATGTTTGAAGGTAGAGAATCTATGAATGAAATGTTGGTCTCACCGTTGCTCCAATTGTAATTATATTCGCCGGAACCACCTATGGTTTCAAGAACGATATAACCGTCATTTCCAAGTCGACAAGTTTCATTGTTTAAACTGCTGATGTCTATTTCAATAACGGGTGGACTACTTATGATTATATTTTCTTGTATAATTTCGCAGCCATTGAAGTCTGTGACGCTTAGGTCGTATGTGCCATTTTCTAATCCTCGGATATCTTCAGTGACAGCTCCAGTGCTCCAGATACTGGAGTAGGGGGGTACTCCTCCTGATATGCTGGTGAGTATTATTCCTGCGAAGTCATCAGCACAATTATTTTGTTCAATGGCGTCCAATCTTATGTTCAATGGATCTGGTTCTGTTATTTGAATCGAATCCATAAAAGCCTTGCAGCCTTGTTGATCTGTGACTGTATAGCTGTAATAACCTGCCGGTAGATTCGATTGGTTTTGATCCGTTGATCCATTGTTCCATTCGTAAATATATGGAGGAATTCCACCAACGGTTGAGGCCATGATTTGACCATTGCCTTCACTATGGCAGAGATTGTCTTGTTTTGCCAAGAGACCTGAATCTACGCTGAATATATTTCGGACATTGATATCGTCAGATACAATTTCACAACCTTGTGAATCAGTGATGGTTACCAGATAATCTCCTTCTGCCAAGGCCTGAGGAGATGCGACGGTTGCTCCATTGCTCCAATTGTAAGAATAAGGTGGAGTACCTCCTGCGACAATGAGTCTGATGTTGCCATTGTCAATGCCAGTGCATTCTGGATGTCTGATTTCGTCAACCACATATACCACAGTTTCCGTGGCATCAACAAAAATAAAGTCAGAAATTAAAACACATCCACCTTGATCAGTTATTGTACATTGATAAACACCAGAAGTGATATTGTTGAGTGGATTGCCCGTTTTGCCATCACCCCAATCAAATTGGTAAGGTTCTATTCCGCCATCAACGGATATTTCAATGGAACCATCTGTGTTACCAGCGCATCCAGCATCCATTACTTGAGCACCATTAAAAAGAAGTGGATTGTTGGGCATTTCATCTATACTTGAGTCACAATCGTCATCGATCAAGTTACATGGACTTTCATTGATGGAAGGATTGATTAGAGCGTTTGAATCATCGCAATCATCGCCATTCAACGAAAACCCCGTAGGAAGTTGTGCGCTGCATATTTGCAATGGTTCATCCGGGTTTCCAAATCCATCTCCATCTGCATCCGCATACACCATACCGTTAGAAACGGAAGGCGTACTGCCATGAAATTTAATATCATCTATAGCGATATCTCCAAAGTTACCATTGCCCGAAAGGGCGACAAACCTAAAAAGACCTGATTGGTTATGATAATTGGATAAGTCAATGGATGCTCGCAGCCATTCTTTTGATTGATTGCCACTTGCACTCCAGAGTTGGAGGTAATTATCGCCGTTGTCTATACTAACTTCAAGACTCAATTGTGAGACATGCACTCCACTCATGTGATAGAAGAAACTCAGATCGCAAGCCATGGCACTACTTCGAATATCCATGCAAGTCGATTGTAAAATAGCATTGAGTTGGGAGCCACAATTATTGAAAGGAGAGTCGACATATATATAGGAGCCAAAAGAAGAAATGTCAGATTCGGGGCCTGTAAATGCTGTTGCTGTCGGGCCTGAATTTTTCAGCCAGTCCAATTGATCATCATTGCTATTAAACCAAAGGATTGAATTTAATTGGCAGGATTGGTCGCAATTTTCTTCGCAATTAGGTCCGAGGTTGAATGTTTCTGCTGCTGTGAAATTTGCACAATCTGTTGAAATTTGAAATGGGCAATTTGTGTCAAAATCATTGAGTGAGCAAATGGTATTTATAAAAAAATCATAGTTGGCATTTTCTATGAGATCAAAAATGGTAAATTCTAAATCACTACAAGGAACGTATTGAACCAAACCGTCAGCTGGATCAAATCCTGAAAGGCCATAAACAATTTCCAATTCTTCACATGAAGGGCTATTCCACGAAAGTGTAATATAATCTCCTCCAGTCTCTTCAATTTGAATTTCCCCGGGAGGGTAGCAACTACCTTGACTAAAGACCAACTCAAATTGGCGTAGTGTTCCGATATCTCCTTCAGCTCGATCACAAATTTGTAAAGTCCAAAGACCTGAACCGTCGGTATTGTCGTATACGTTTTCAATAGCATCCACCGGTTGATACAGTCCTCTTATAGGAAAGTCTGCATCGAGCACGGAGCCACAGGCTCGATCTGAAAAACTCAGACTCTTTTCACATGGTGCAAAAGGATCACCCAAATGTTGTGTGTTGATCCCAAGATTTGAAACCAACTCAATGTTCTTTCCTGAAGGTGAAATCAGATGTAGGCTAGCGTCAGGAGGCCAGTTGTGTTCAAGAATCAAATTTATTTCTTCTAAAAACAGACTACTCCCAAGTGATCCTGATAGCTCATTTTCGAAAATGAATTCAATTTGTTGAGGACAGTTATCATCTGGAATACTAAAGTCCAGATCGCAAAAGTTTTGATGATTCAAATTGGTAAAAAATTCAAAAGGCCCATTCCATTCGCTTGGGCCAGAAGGGCACTGAGCCCTCAGATACAGATCATAGGCTTTTGCAGCCTCCAAACTGGTTAGTGTAAAAGGACTTCCGGTAATACCGGTATGGGTGGATGTGCTAGTTGGTGCATCTCCAGATTTTGTAAGTTCGAATTCGAAAAACAATACTTCCGGATTAAAATCAGATATATGAACTTGAATTTGATCAACTCCTGGATTTGTGAATTCTGAAATCGAGGGAATTTGGCATACCTGAATAGGTAGCATTGACCAGCTTTTTGCACAATGCAAAGCGCACAGTAAGGCTGTAATCCAGATTTTTGTTAAAGAATGCATCGAATAGTAGGTATCTAAACTAACGATTTTGATCCAGTTTTTGTGGCCTTTCGGCTTCATAAGCATGCTTAATGCTAATAAAACATCAGTTTTCAACGCTAATTTGATGGATAAAGCAAATTGATTGCTATCATATTAAAGAAAATTCTAATACGATTGACGTGATAATCTCAAACGTGATCTAAGGTTAATTCCACTCATTATTTGAGTGCCAATGAGCTACCAGATGCCTGAGTATGTGCATAAAAAAACCTACTCATTTCTGAGCAGGTTATTTTTTGAATAATTTTCAACACCCTTTGTTATATAGACATCTTAAATCATGACTTCCCCTATTCTCAAGTTGAAAAATTCTATATTTTAAAGAAGACTTTCTGACGGACTCAGGTATGTGCATAAAAAAAACCTACTCACTTTTGAGCAGGTTATTTTTTTGAATAATTTTCAACACCCTTTGTTATATAGACATCTTAAATCATGACTTCCCCTATTCTCAAGTTGAAAAATTCTATATTTTAAAGAAGACTTTCTGACGGACTCAGGTATGTGCATAAAAAAAACCTACTCACTTTTGAGCAGGTTATTTTTTTGAATAATTTTCAACACCCTTTG
>JAHDDD010000142.1:0-5767 GCA_020629535.1 Saprospiraceae bacterium | reverse complement strand
AATAATTTTCAACACCCTTTGATATATAGACATCTTAAATCATGACTTCCCCTATATGTCATGTCGATATTTTCATATTTATTTTTTACTATATATGAAGATTGATTTATAGAAATCTTCTAAGTAGTAAATTAGCAAAAGAATATTTTGAGTTGACTTAAAACTGAAGAAATATTGTTACGCCATTGCATCTGATTGCCCAATTATTTTCGACACATCTTTTTTTATTCATACTCTTTCATCCTGTCTTTTGTAGAACATTTTTTTCAGACAGAATATCGCATTTTGCACTTAGATAAAGAGCTATATTAGCTCCTAATTAAATGGATAGATCAACCGCAATATTGTTTTTTTCATATTCTGCTGGTTTTGAAGCAACTAGAAAGAATTGGACACGCAATGGTTCCACCAATTTGAACAAGCAAATTGCTGATTCATTAATAAGGCATCAGAGAAAGGTCATTCAGCAGACAAATTTTGCTTGTTTACAGTTTGATGAAAAAAATCAGCGCGGAGCTACTTTTGGTGAAAGGTTGGCGAATGCAGCGGAAAGTCTATTCTCCTCCGGATATGAACAGCTCATCATTGTTGGTAATGATTGTTTGCAACTAGATCACAAGATATTTGAATCAACTGATCGTCTCCTTGAGCAAAACGATCTAGTTTTAGGTCCAACAAGAAATGGTGGTACTTATCTCATTGGTATTCGTAAAGTTGCTTTTGATAAGCGAAAATTTACAAACCTTTTATGGGAAACATCGGGTCTCTTCCACGACATTCAAAAATATGTTGAGGAAATGAATCTTGACTGTTTTGAATTGAGACAATATTCTGATGTAAACGATTCGAATGCCCTTGAACAATTGTTGCGTAGCACCAATATCTTAATCAATTTTAAGCTTGGAGAATTTGGTTTCTTATTGAATACTCGATCTTCCTTTTCAAATTTAATAACAAGCCTTTCACATCAAATCCTAACAATCTTCATTGCAAGAAGAGGTCCTCCCTCAGCGGTCAATGCATGTATTGCGTAAATCGCATCTATTTTTCTTTTTGCACTTGAACATTTATTAATGAAGGAATTTACACGCTTTGGGCTTTTGCTCATTTTTAGTTTTATTATACAATCTTTACAAGGTCAGAATTTGCGCATACGAGGTAGCGTTACTGATTTTGAAACGGGTGATGCTCTTACCGGAGCTACAGTCAATCAATCAGGAACGACCCTTGGTACCATCACTGATATAGATGGACTTTTTGATTTAGAACTTGATGAGAATGAAGAAAGTAACATTTTAATAAGCTTTCTTGGGTATGAGACCCAAATGTTTACATTAGATGAGCAAAAGTTTATAGAAATCCAACTGGTTCCACAAGCCTCGGTACTTTCTGAGGTGATGATCACTGCACTCAATTTAAAGCGTGAATCGAAAGCACTCGGATACGCTATTCAAAAGATTGGAGCAAAAGAAATATCAAATGTCAAATCTGTAAATTTTATTGATAATTTGGCCGGACTCGCTGCTGGTGTCAATGTTCAACAAGGTGCTACGGGGGTGGGGTCTACGAGCAAGATCACTATTAGAGGAGAATCTTCTTTCACGAATAATACACCATTGATAGTCGTCGACGGGACTCCTATTAATAATAATACGATTTTGAATTTCACCAATGAAGCTGCTGCAGGATTCCAAGAAGTTGACTTTGGTAACGGTGGAATGGAAATCAACCAAGATGATATTGAATCTGTCAGTATTTTGAAAGGACCTGCTGCTGCTGCGCTTTATGGTGCACGAGCAGCCAACGGAGCGATTGTGATCACCAGTAAAAATGGGTCGTCTAGTTCTGGTCAAGGTATTTCTTTTAATTCTTCCGTTTTCATCGAACGTCCTTTTAAATTGCCTGTATTTCAAAACAAGTTTGGTCAGGGAAATTCAGGCCAGTTTGAATTTGTTGACGGTTTGGGTGGAGGTGTCAATGATAATATCACCTACAGTTGGGGTCCCGCATTAGATGCAGGAATTAGTTTGGCTCAATTTGATTCTCCAGTGATTTTAGCAGACGGTCAAACCGTTAGAGGAGGAGATGTGTCTGTGCACAACGGCCTACCGATTTCAGAAAGTCCCTTTATTTCGCATCCTGATAATTTAAAAAATTTCTATGATACAGGTCTAACCACAATCAACAATATCGCTTTCAATTCAGGCCATGAAAAAGGAAATTATAGAATATCATTTACTGATCTAAGAAGCAACTCACCCATACCTGGGGTCAATCTTTTTAGAAACAATCTTGCTGCAAATCTCAATTTTACACCTACGGAAAAACTGAGTATAAGCACAAACATTAATTATGTAAATGCTAGATCGGATAACCGACCTTCAGGTGGATATGGATCTGAAAACATCAACTACTCACTTGTTGCTTGGGGTCCACGATCAATGAATATTGAAAATCTACAAGATTACTGGCAACCTGGATTTGATGAAGTTCAGCAGTTTTCATTCAATTATACCTTCTTTGACAATCCATATTTCATTCTTTTTGAAAACAAAAATTCCTTTCAAAGAGACCGGCTATTTGGGAACGTACACGCCCAATACGACATTGGTAAAAATCTGAATCTGGTTGTTCATTCAGGAATGGATTATTCTGATGAGGACCGTGAGTATCGTAGGCACTTTAGTACAAATAGATTTAAGTCAGGAGCATTCGCGGAACAAAACGTCTTTTATAGAGAAGTAAATACTGGGTTTTTAATGAATTACTCCGTTGATCCAGGTATTATAACGGCAGACTTTTCTTTGGGTGGAAATCGGATGGATCAGATTGCAAGGACATCACAAACAGAGGCTTTAGGTTTGGCTCAACCAAGAATCTTTAATTTTTCAAATGCCTCGGTCCCTCTCGTCGTCAATGGTTTTGAAGCGAAGAAACGAATCAACAGTTTATACGGTGTGGCTAAGTTTGCAATTAATGATTTACTATTCCTTGATGTTACGGGAAGGAACGATTGGTCAAGCGCACTTGCTACTCCCAATTCAGTGGATAATGTATCTTTCTTTTATCCTTCTGTTTCGTTGAGTTACTTATTGTCAAAACATATACAGTTCCCGTCAGTAGTGTCTTTTGTGAAGCTGAGATCCAGCTGGGCCCAAGTTGGAAATGACACTGATCCATATCAGACAACCAACGCATTCATGGCGGGTATTCCCTTTCAATCTCAACCAACACTGAGTATTCAAAACACCATTGCCAATGCAAATTTACTTCCAGAACAAACCCGTGCGTTAGAATTTGGTTTTGACCTACGACTCTTCGATGATCGATTTAGATTGGATGCCACATATTACAATGCATTGACCGAAAATCAAATTATTTCTTTGCCCGTTCCAGTTTCTTCAGGATTTAATCAAAAGGTTATAAATGGTGGAGCAGTAAGGAGTGAAGGCATAGAATTGATAGCAGGCATGAATATTCTGAATTCAAATTCATTGAAATGGAATACACAATTTAATTTTAGCAGGAATGTCTCAACGGTAGAGGCATTGCCTGATGAGGCTAAAAGAATCACACTCGCCTATACACGTGTATATGACAATGAAAATCAAACGGTTTGGTTTCAAGCCGAGGAAGGAGGAAGAGTAGGAGATATGTATGGAACCGGATATTTAAAAAATGAAAATGGTGATTTTATCATTGGTGAAGATGGAAGATATATCGTCGACAATACATTGCAGCTTTTAGGGAATTACAATCCTGATTTTGTTTTGGGTATTAACAATGATTTTTCTTTTAAAAATTGGACATTCAATTTTTTGCTTGATTGGAGAAAAGGTGGTGAATTAATTTCAAGGACCTTGTCCTTGGCCGCTGTAGGAGGACAATTGATAGAGACCGAAGACCGGCCAGAGAGCGGCATCATCGCAGATGGAGTATTCAATGCCGGATCAAATGAAAATCCTCAATGGGTGGAAAATAGTACTGCCATTTCTCCTGAAAGTTATTACAGGCAATTTTATGATCGCAATCATGAGGAAAACAATGTCTATGATGCAAGTTATTTAAAATTGCGGCAATTGGCATTGACGTATACATTCGACCGTAAGGATACCAATGCAGATATAAGTCTTTCTCTGATTGGAAGAAACTTATTTGCTATTAGTGAAATCCCACACTTTGATCCTGAGCAGTTGGCAGTGCAAGGAAATAGATTTATTAGTGGAGTAGAAGATATGTCATATCCTAGTACCAGAAGTATTGGATTAAAACTCAGCGTAAAATTGTAGAAAATGAAATTCAGTTATATATTTTCCGTTTTTCTTTTGTTTGGTCTCTTCGCTTGTTCAAAAGATTTTGAAGAGATAAATACAAATCCGAATTTTCCTGTCGATGGTGAACCAGGATTATTGCTCAGGCAAGTGATCTATAATATAGGAGACGAAATGTCTTATGAAGGTTTTGTTGCAGGCAATTTACTTGCACAGCAATTTACTATGGTTGACTTTAATTTATTCGATAGGCACGATCTGTTTTCTCCACAATTGGGTGGTAGTCCGTGGCCGAGTCTTTATCGAAATCTACTGGATAATGAAATTATTCTGGACATTTCAAAAGATCATCCACGTTTCAGTGTATATGAAGGTCCTGCATTGATTATGAAATCATATATGACATCCATACTGACAGATCTTTACGGAGACATTCCTTATCAGGATGCATTGAATGGGCTGGAAGGAACAACAAATCCGGTCTATGATTTGCAAGAAGAAATTTATCTTGGGGAGAATGGAATACTCAATAATTTAAAGAAAGCCATCGAACTCATAGACGCATACAACGGTGCAGAACCCTTAGAAGGAGATATTCTGTTTCAAGGGGATTTAGAGAAGTGGATTCAGTTTTCAAATTCACTTAGAGTCAAGTATTTGATACGAATATCAGGCAGAGTAGATGTAAGTACAGAGTTGCAATCTATTTATGAAGAGAGAAGATTTATTGCAACAAATGAAGACAATGCTGTCTTCCCGTTTTCTGCAGAAAGGCCAAATAGTTTTAGAATGCAGCAATTGAGAGATGGCGATTTTAATCTGTTTGTGATGTCTGAAACCATGCAGGAGGTATTAGAGTCTTTGGAGGATCCCAGAGCCAGTATTTTGTTCCGTCCATC
Organism: Saprospiraceae bacterium; assembly: GCA_020629535.1. Lineage (GTDB taxonomy): Bacteria > Bacteroidota > Bacteroidia > Chitinophagales > Saprospiraceae > JAHDBF01. The sequence continues at coordinate 597 of JAHDDD010000142.1, read as the reverse complement.
TGTCAACGATAACGTATACAACGGTCTTTTAAACGGACCAGACGCTTCTCAAACATCGATTTCAATTAATGATTTTTCTTTGCCTAATCAGATTTTTCGTGAGCAGACGAATTTACTTCAGGCAAATTTTATGACTGCTTGGGAGACAAATTTCCTCTTGGCCGAAGCCGCATCTAAGGGATTGATATCTGAAATAAGTTCAGACCTTTATGAAGCAGGAGTGTCTCAAGCTTTTAACTATTGGAATACAGAAATGCCAGATAGTTATTTGTCAGGTCCGGCGGCTCTATCTCCAGTGAATGAACTGGAACAAATCATCACACAAAAGTGGATTGCCAGTTGTATCAATGGATATGAGCCTTGGATCGAATACAGGCGAACCGGTTATCCGCAATTGAAGACAGTAGGAGCAAGTCTTAATAATGGACTCATACCTGTCAGAATGCCTTACCCAGCTGATGAAGCTACATTGAATCCAGAAAATTTCAATGTAGTTGTAGGTGCTCAAGGTAATGATGTGAACCGCCCAGTATGGTGGGATATTCAATAATATGATGGAACCAGATAGATACCCAATTCTAAATACCCACGATTCTT
>JAHDDD010000141.1 GCA_020629535.1 Saprospiraceae bacterium | reverse complement strand
ATTGGTGTTTGCAGTGTCATGGAAAGAATGTATTGTTTTGTGGTATTGCTGATTGGGCTACTCGCTTTCACATCATGTCAGGAAACCGGGAGAGCAAATGATCTGCATGCTCAACCTGTTGTCGAAAAACCCATTGTTGTTAATAATACTTTAGAAAGCAGATTTACCACTCCAGAAAATTGCACTAGAATTTCAGTAAAGGAAAACAGCTTTGCTCAATACTTAAGGAATCTAGAACTAGAACCCGAAGGCAGTAAGGTTTACCTTTGGAACGGAAATTTAAAACCAAGTCACGTGCATGCAGCAGTTATCAAAATGGACTTGATAGGAGAAGACTTACAACAATGCGCAGATGCTGTGATGCGACTCCGGTCCGAGTACTTGTACCAGAATAAACAATATGACCAAATTACTTTCAACTTCACCAATGGATTTCCTGCCCATTACTCTAAGTGGAGAGAAGGATATCGCATACGAGTAACCGGGAGCAAATCTAATTGGTATAAGGCCGAAAACACAAAGAATGATTATGAAGACTTCAGAGAGTACTTGCATCTTGTGTTTACCTATGCAGGGACAGCATCGCTATCGAAAGAACTCAAGTCGCGACCTTTCAATCAGATGCAAATTGGAGATACTTTCATTAAAGGTGGATTTCCCGGACACGCAGTCATTGTGGTAGATATGTGCGAGAATAAAAAAACGGGGGAGAAATATTTTATGTTAGCTCAAAGCTATATGCCTGCTCAAGATATCCATGTATTAAAAAATCCAAATAATAGGAAATTATCTCCTTGGTACAAAATGAGTGATTTGGGCCAAGCATTCGAAACACCAGAATGGAATTTTTCGAAAGATCAGTTGAAGAAATTCTAGAAGATTGTCAATTAAATATTCATGTTGAACTTGGAAATTTGAGTAGTATGATATGAACAATTAAAAAGATTAACCCTCTATTTTGGAACCAAGCTGGTCCAGCTGACCGGGATAAAGGCCTCCATCGGAGGGGAATTAATTTTTCACATCATTCCGATCCTTCACATCATTCACATCATTAAGAGCTCAGCTTTTTCTCATAATTCTGTTTAAGAATGCTCGAGAACTCCTTTTTAGGAATCGTCTTTTTACAGTTTGTACATTCTGAAACAGCTTTTTTACCAACCGGAAAAATGGGAATAAACAAAGCATGAAGATATCTGCCATATACAGATACATGTTGAATTCCATCATGTTGGCAGTGAGCACAGGGTCCTCCGGGCACTCTAAATTCTCCAATCTTGCCAGCTCTCAATCCGTAAAACATAAAAACAAAAAATTACATTTTCACAAATTTCCTTGTCACCTGATTGTCTGCATCGGTAACTCTAACAAAGTAACTGCCAGCTGGCAGGTGTTGTGTCGCAATGGTAATTTCATGACTTCCCTTCCCTATTGACTTGTTCGATATGTTTTTAATCAATGAACCTCGAGCATCGAAAAGATCAATTCTGACATTTGATGAATTTAATTCTAACTGCAGCTTAACGAAACCATGTGCTGGGTTTGGAAACAAATCCAATTGCAAAGGACTGTCTTCAACATTCTCATTGCTCACCGAATTACATCCTGCTATAATCGGCAATCTTTGAAAATCTTCAAACAAAACTTCTCTTACTTGCTCCTCAGGAATCTCAAACCAATCCATCATAATCGTCGCATATACGGACCGGAAATCATATTGCATAGGCACACCTTCTTGCACTCCTACTTGATTATCAATTTCAGGATTGTCTCCTACAATTTCAGGATTTACACATGAACCGAATACGAGTACTGGTGCTGCTGTTCCATGATCTGTCCCAAATGATTCATTTGAGCGTATGCGTCGACCGAATTCTGAGTAAGTCATACCGACAACTCTCTCTGCAATGCCCAGTTTTGTACAATCATCTTGAAATGCACAGATGGCATCACTAAGCTGATTCAATAATTGAGTTTGGTTGCCTTGGGTTGGATCACCATTGACCACTTGCTCAGAATGCAAGTCAAAGCCACCTATCTGAACAACATATATTTTTGTTTGCAATCCACCTGAAATAAGTCTTGCTACAATTTTTAATTTTTCAGCAAGGTTGTTTTGTTGTGGATATTTATTTGAAAGATTATTACCGCTATTGGCCGCGCCACTTATGACCTCAGAATATGCATTTGTTTGTCTTGCAATCTCTCTGACATAGGTCAGCTCTCTACCAAAACAATTGTTTGGTGCTTCACCTTGCTCACCAATATTTACGGTCCCCGGATTGTAAGGGTCTGTTAATGTCAACGAGAAATTTGAGAAGGTGCCTTGACACGTTTCAGAAACAATTGTACCAATGGTCAATGCAAATGGATCAGGACAATCACTATTTGGATATCCCTCAGGATAACTGTTGTAATTTAGATCAAAGTATCTGCCCATCCATCCTGTAGTCAAAAATTCATCTGGCTCAGATGCGGTATGCCAAATATCTGTGGACCGGAAATGCGATCTGTTTTGATTCGGATAAGCAACCGATTGAATGATATTCAGTTGACCAGCATCCCAAACTTCTTGCATAGATTGCATCGAAGGATGAAATCCGATGGTATCGGAAATTTTTAAAATGGAACTTTCAGGCACCAGAACATTTGATCGAACCTGAGCCAATTGATCATACTGATCAATTGGTATGAGTGTGGTCAATCCATCGTTGCCTCCTTGTAGTTGGACAAGCACCAAGACCTTATCATTTTCTTCACCAATAAGATTGAACAATTTATTTTTACCAACAGCAGTGAATGGCATATTTCCAACAAGGAAAGGAAGCGATAATGCCGAACTGCTTTGTATGAATGATCTTCTTTTCATTTTCATCAAAATTTACATTAATTGAAATTCCGGCATTTCTACCATGGCTACCAATAAGTCTTGGAGTCTGTTCCCTACCGCGTTTTGCAATTGAATATTATCTGGATTTGCAAGATACTCTGAATACTCTACTGTCCATTCATAATCTGGGAGACCAGGGATAAGAATTTCTTTCAAATAATCTCGCTGTGATGTTGTGATCGGATAGCTAAATATTTGATTGGCTATTGAATCAATCAACACATTCGGATCATAAGGATCTTCAAAATTTGCAATATAATCAAAGACCGGAATCAAAGGAGGTACCTGCGCCGTTCCACCATTAAATGCAACCGGCCCGCCAGATACAAAAGAACTCGCAGATTGATTTCTTCTTGGCAACAAATAGGTATTAATCCAAGTACGATAATATTGTGGCTCCTGATAATACGCTTTCCACCCAGCTACATCCGGATGGTTGTATGTGAACATCTCCATTTCTGCACTAAAAATATTGAAGACCAAGGAAAAGAAATAAGAAGGCGCAATATCTGTTGGCATTTCAAAACCAATACCTCTCGTCATTGAAACGATGAAGTCTGTAGGATTCTTGATCATACAACCCACTGCTTCAGAGCTATAAAAATGTTCACTTTTCAAAAGTGCAGATAGAGCTGGTCTTATCTCATAATCATTGTCTCTGAGAATGCTGGCCATTGGTTTGATGACCTCTTCTTCTATGGTATCTGTAATTTCATAGTTGAGGAAATATCTGTACAGCTTTCTGCATATATTTTCAGAAACCGCATCTTGATTAAAAATGGTGTCAATGAGATTACTATATTCTTCTTCTCCCCCATTTGATATAACTTCATTGTTGAATCTATGTGAGAGTTGTTTTTGACCAATATCATGTCGAGCAAGAATGAATCGTGATTGCAAAACTGTATCGATGCTAAAAATATCAATGATCCAACCTGTCAAAACTCTTGCTATTTGAATCACATCATCTTCTGTAAATGTGGTGTAGTCTCCTGGACCAGCCAATTCACCTTTTCCGACAGTAAATAATTCTAATAATTCACGAGCATAGTTTTCGTTTGGTGCGATTCTGTTGTTTTCATTTCCATTCAAATACCGGAGCATTGATGGGTTGATGGTAATATCTTTTGTGAGTTGTTTGAAATTACCCGTTGCATGTGATAGCAAGACATTTGCATATTGGTATTGTTCTAATGGAAGTCGAAAATCTGCGACTACAAAATGATTATGCCAAAACATCCAAAGCTTTGACATGATCGAAAATCCTTCTTCATAAATGTTTTTGTAGGTCCATGCATAGACTGATTGAAATCTTGAGTTTAAAACTCTTTGATTCAATTCTTGATCTCCATAGTCTACGATTGGAGGTTCATTAACCCAGGTTTCGCCATACGAAACCACTGGTTCATTGACGACCGGAACATTGTCAAACTCTTCGTTTGATTCATCGTAGGTGTATTTCACCGGTGGATCAAAAACTTTGGCATTGTCGAACAATGCATCGACAGCAGCATCGACTCCTAAACCTATGGCCTGCTCAATCAATGATTGATCAGGTCCGAAGGTGCATCTTTTCATCAGGTGTCCGGCTTGCAGTTCGGTCCAAGGCCCAGTGTAAGGATCAAGACCTGCCTGAGGTGGCGGGGCAGTTAGCTCGGTCTGTTTTGTATCGGAAGACTTGCCGAAAAGCTTCCCAATCGAGGATCTTCTATCCATGAATTATAGTTGAATTTGATATTTGACTAAAAATACAGCTTTAGGTTTAAAGCTCTTAGTTTCCTTTGAATGATTTAATGAAATAAACGGAGTAAGATTATCAAAAAGTGTGACTGGAAGAGCAAGTAATGGCTTGACTTAGACTGATTCTGCATCTTTCATTTCTAGGCTTATCGGTAATTTAATTTCAAATTCTGAACCTTCTCCAAGAATAGATTGAACTTCAATTTCACCACCTAGGCTATCCACCATTTTTTTTGTAATGGCCAATCCTAAACCCGTGCCTTCAAACTTATTTGATTGGCTTTGGTTACCACGATTGTACATTTCAAATATGGAATCCAATTGATCTTTTGGGATACCAATACCGTTGTCTTAAAGTTGAATACTATTCTTGTCAATTACTTTACTGTATATGATTTAAAATAGAAGAAAAATGAAATCATATTTTTTAAATCACCAAAACTTCCACCATGGTTTTGATCCTTGTTGTGGAGTTTTCTTTTTCCCGAATATTCCCTTTGGCTTTGGTCTATGTTTGTTGATTATTCTATTCACCTGATTTAAATATTGCTTTCCTTTTTCAGGATTTACCATGTAGATATACTTAGCAAACCCTTCAATTGAATACAAAAGATCAACTTCCGGATTCCCCCATGTCTTTCCTGCTAAACCATCTTTCTCAATTTGAAAAAGCAATGCTCTGAATGCTTTCAACTTTTTTCTTGGTACATTAAGATTCTTATTGACCACCAGACCAGTAACTTCTTTTCTGTGCCCGTTTGGCATTACTTTGGTCTTGTCAGGATGCAACTGCAGATCCTCATCTTTAATAACAGAATGGGTTTGCCATTTCAATTTCTGAATATTGGCTCTTGAACTTTTCGGTCCTGAAAAAGTCATATCATCGGCGTATCGAGTGTATGTGAAGCCCAATTTATTTGCTATTCCTGCCATCCTCCTATCCATCTTTCTACAGATAAGATTGGTAATCATTGGTGAGGTTGGTGCACCTTGAGGAAGGGTTCTATGACCATTGTTAATGTGCCATTTTTGACCATGCACCAATATAGGCTGTTCATCAGGAATCGTACAAATCAAGGCAAGTACAGTTGATATCTGCGGACTGTAACCCAGTGATTTAAAAAATCCATATACACGCTTATAATCAATGCTTGGAAAAAAATCTTTAAGATCCATATTGATTATAATACTTGACCCGATATGAGGCAGTGCATTGGTAACGATAGATTTGTTTGGCACAAATCCGTGGGCATATTTGCTAGGATTTAATTTCGAAAGTAGATTGTCCAAGATGGCTCTTTGGACAAATTTTAATTTGGGTTTGGGGGCAGAAATTTTTCTTACTCCACCGCTCTTCTTTTTAATTCCATAGCTAACGTAATGGCTTATTTTGTTTAATCTTCTGTCATAACTTAAAAATCGAAGATCATTAACAGTGACATTGAGTAACTGAGCTAGCTCTTCCAAAGACTTGGTAGGAGGTAAATTATTTTGAGCTAATCGATCGAGATCGCATTCTTTATCTTTCAGTTGATGAGAATAACGTTTGCCTATATACGTTATATCCCTTTTCATCTCCTCAGCTCTGGCATGAAGTTTTGCCTCTCTTTCTTCTTTCTTCTTTTGTTTGTTTAGTTTTTGTTGTTCTCGGGACTTTAGAAGTCTTTCTTTCTTAATTCTATTTAAGGTTGCTTCCTTATTTTGGTATTTTTGGTTTTTCTTGGCAAGTTCATGTATTTCACGACTGAGTTCTCCTTTCCTTTTGATCAATGCTTCTGTTAACTTAGGTTCCTCTTGATCTTCTGGCCAAAGGCCGAGTCTTTTCATTTCTTTTAAAATGAATTCGTTTCGAGAAGTCTTTCTGATTTCTTCACGCAATCTTTTTTGCCGATCCCTATCCGGTGCTGCCATGTCAGTCTTTTGAAAGGAAAAGATGGAAGGGGACACTTCGTTCTCTCTGATATAAGGAGAGTTCAACTCCAGCAAAGGATACTATATGGTATATTTCACATCTCCGATGTTGTGGCACCGGAAATGTACCATATAGTGTCTCTTTGCGTAGTAAAGAACTGGCCTGTGACGCATGCACAACCAGTTAGCCCGGATGGCGATCCACCACCCTTGATGCAAGATTTTTACGTCCCCTTTACCATCTTTTCAAATCTACAATTTTTTTATTTAATTCAAATCTCTTTTTTGATCTATCAATACAGTCCCCACTTTTCTCAATGCCATCATGTGCTCACATGGTCCCTGCATCAGTTTATTTTGTTTGAAGAACCTACAATCACAATATCCGCTTACCAACCTCTCATCATCAGATATTTCTATTGATACTGACAACATCCTTTTATCGTTAACGGTACCAATGTGTACGATAGAATCTTCCTTAAATTCATAATTTTTATATTTAACAGCCTGATCATTTATTAAATGTGCTGCTGATTTTTCTCGATCATTTCGGTATCTAAGCTTGTCCATCGGAAGTGGATCTTTCGTCAGTTCTCTAAGTCTGTATACACCTTGACTGAGATCATAGACCACCTTTCCTTCTTGAATAAAATTTGTCATCACAGATTCGACAACTTGCTCATTCATTGATAATCGTTCTGCTAAATCTTTCGCAGAAATGAACCATACTTTTTTCAATTCAAGAAACACTTTCTGTTGTACAGTTCCATCTGTTTGATGTCTGGGAATCATCAAATCAAAATTGCTTGAACGACTCCAATCATTATTTGTCCATCCTGACAAGCCGAGTGTAAATGTCATATCGATAAGATCGGCCTCAAAGAATGATGGCATTCCAGTACCCAGCAGAGTGACTTTAATTTTACGAGAAACAGGTAGCATTCTTTCCAACAACTTTAATCTTCTTCGCCCCCACATTCTGACTTCTCCTTCTGACAGTCCATCGTATATGCTTTTGCCACAAATAATTTCTTTATTCCAAGGATCAAGACTCACCTTTATAGGTTCACCCTTTTTCAAAATCCACCGGATAGATCTTGGACCGTGCTTTTCTTTGTTTCGAGCTAAGAAGAAAATGATATTGCGCATATCGACTGGGTCAATATCAAACTGGTATGCGTTCATGGTCATGGCCGAACTTACCTGAAGAAATCCTCTTACCCAAGATTCAGGAAGATCAATTTTTACTTCTTTAAATACATCGTCTGATCCTGTCTGAACTTCAAAGCCAGAAGGATCAATTTCAAAAGCAGTGTCTTTGTAATTTCTGATTTTTTGAAATTCGTTATAAAGTGGAACAGAGTAATCGATGTTTGTGGTCCCACAGTTGAACTCGCCTATTTCTTTAAAGACATTATAATTACAACTCAACTTTCCATATGATGATTCATCCTTACTAAAACATTCAAAGAAGAGCGAATCAGGGTGGACACTTATGACCGGATCTAAAACGATCCATGCATCTCTGTCTCTCAAGTGCAGATACTTAAAATACTCTCTTTGTGCTTTGTAAAATGGACCCATCACCTTATTCATTTCTGATGAGATCTCCGCCATCTCTTGGCGCTTCACTTCAAGTTGTGCCTTGATGACTTGCTCTTCAGCCATGGCTTCAGCCATCCAAATATCTTCCTGACTTTTGAGCCATTCCATATACTCGGTTCGATCTTTTGGTTTGTACCTGAAATCTGAAACCACTATATGGTGCAAAGCAGAGATAGCTTCTCTAAAAGGAATTTTTTTATTCAACAGTCCATTGAAAAAGGTCGGTGTCCTGTATGTGTCAGGTGCAAATGTAATACCCGTTGATCCTCTTTCGTTGGATACGGATGAATTTCCTTTGTATTTATAATTGAATTCCATGTTTTATCTGATTTCTAATGGAATATTTTCAATATTGATATCCAAATTCGGGTATTTCATCTTCAATTCATAAAGCAGGCCTACAAAGTTCTCATTCTCTCTCACCACGATGGTCCCGATTAATTCGTTAAGAATATGACTAACGTAAGCAGCATACGTTTCGCCTTCATGCCCTTGCTTTGCCAGAAAAACAAACGCTCTTTGTTTTGCTACTCGTCGAGAATTGATCGTACTCAAGATGCGAATGAAATAGGGTTCCAATTTCTTCAATATCACCATATCATTGAAGGCATACCTTTCAAGGTAATTGGTACTGTATAATTGCACTACAGGATCGGGGTGTTCGCTCAATGCTGTCAAGTATTTTGCGCCATGTTCATCTTTAAAATATTTGCCTAATATGGTAGTACCATATGCTTGTGTCTCAGGTCTGATGCTATCGCACAATGTGATTACAAGATCAGGCTCCCATTCATTTTCTGTAAAATGTTCATCAAAAAAGTCCATGCCAAACTTTCTTGTTTCCGTCCAATCAGTATCTAAAATGTTGATGGCTTCAAATTTATAGAATTTGGCTTTATCGATATTTTCATTAAAATATGTATGTGCCTTTTCTCTCAACTTCTTCATATCGTGTCTACCCAATCTTGCGATCCGGTCCATTGACCAATCGTTTAGGTCACAATGATTTTCGATGAGGTGGAAGCTGAGCAATTGAACCTCTCTTTGATTGCTTACAAGCATGTCATCGAGTTGGTCTTGCAATACAGGTACTGCATGAAGCAAATGTTCCTCTATGGTTTGATAGACATCTGGAGCCCATTCTTCATCATCTCTTGTATCAATCAATTCATCGTACAATCCAAGTAAGACTTGCTCTGAAAATTTTTGATGATTGGGAGCCAAGCGACCTACGATTGGTCTTGCTTCTACCCTGAGATCTTTATATTCACTTGATGCCAATTCGACGATCAATGATTCTCGCTCGAGCATTTGTTCATCGGTTAACTTAGAGAATAATTTCATCCCTTCTAACCTTATGACTTCATGCGTTGAGTTTAGAAGCTTAACCAACACTTCTTCAGGCCAATCTTCCGGTTTCTTCTCATTGAGGTTTATCAGTTTGGCTCCGAGCAATTGTAGTTGCAATTTCTCCTGATCGAGTAGTTTTAAAATCTCAACATCATTGAGTTTTTTCAAATGTTCAGGAAATATCTCAATGAGAGAATCTGTTGACAAAAGATTAAAATTCTCATCATTGAGGGTGTGATAATATTGAAAGCATTGATCGACAATTTCTGAAATATCTTGTTCGCTAAAGCTGCTCTCTTTAATATTATCTCTTAACCATTGATGTAAATTTTCATGCCTCGACTTTAATGCAATTTGTACAAATTCAATATCATCAAGGAAAGGACTTGCATTTTGGTCAATTAATTCCAGTGCTGTGTCAATGCCTTTTTCATTTTCACTTTCAAGAAGAGCAATGATAAGTTTTTTGTTTGGATTTTTTGAATCGTACTTAGCTTTTAAATGCTGCAATGAAAATTCAAGGACCTCCGAGAAT
>JAHDDD010000140.1 GCA_020629535.1 Saprospiraceae bacterium | reverse complement strand
AATAATTGGTTCGTTAAGTAAAGATAGCCAGCATTTTGCTGGCTATCTTTTTTTGCAATTTCTCTAAATTCTTCTGGTGATATCCTAAATCATTCCTGTGCTTGACTTCCAAATAATTGTTTGGATTTCAACACAGTTGAATGATTTGATACCGCGCTTATGTGGTTCACTTTCTTCTTTTCATATTATCTTCCATTTCGCATTGCCGCACTCATCGCTCTTGAGGCAAATGATCTTTTTGATATTGTTCCAGTGCTTCTTGATGTTGCAGAATAAATTCTAGATGCTGCTCTAATTGTCATTTTTGTTTTCTTAGCCATTGTCATTAAATTAAAATTGATCTCTACTCTATTAAGGATTTTCAAGAATAACTCCTCTTGTTAGCTAACAATTTCAAATATATGGGCAAGTATATTATCGAACAACACAAAACATTGAAACAAAACCATACGACATTTAAAACCCATGTTTCAACATTGTAATTATTTTGTATTGTGGAGTTCGTCTAATGTTTTGAACAAATTTTTGACATGGATTTCAGGCAAAGGAATTTCTTCCCCTGTTTCTAAGACAATATTTGTCCTCTTTGATTTTGAGTTTTCGTTTCTTTCTATGAGTTCAATGTAATGGCAATTTATTATGAATGATTTAGTGTGATAAAAACATGATAGTTCATTCAAGTTTTCAGCTAATTTACTTAGAGGGGTTTCCCTCTTATTTAGTTTAATTTCTTTATTGTGAATGGTTATCAATCTATGATAGTCGTCACCGGCTTCGATGAAATAAATATGTGAAACTTTCAGATATGCAAATCCGTTTTTGGTCTTAATTTTAATTTTAGAATCGCCCTTTGAAAAAGTGGAATTATTGCTTGTCATCGAATAAGATTGAACTACGTTGGCATCGTCATGATATTCGAGTACTTCAAAAATTTCATTATTCTTTTGGTAGGCTCTATACTCTTCAAAATCATTGACCAAGGATCGCACTTCATCTTTAGCTACATAGGCATATCCTAAAAAGGCAAAAAAACAAACTACTATTACAAATGAAATTGCACTTAGAATCAGATAAATCCATTTCAAAATTTTTAGGAACATATTTCTAATATATTAACGGTAATAATATACGTTAAGCTCAAACATTATTCACTTAAAGATAATATTATTCCAATAAACAAACTATTCAAAGTAACTTACACACTATTACAAAATATATATAAATGTCAAACACCACTATCAAAAGAGCTACTCTTGAACACCTCGACCCATTGGTAGAACTCTTTGACGCATACAGAGTCTGGTATCGAAAAGAATCAAACAAGGAAGCTGGTAAAGCATTCTTAAAAAAGCGCATCGAACAAAATGAATCTGTCATCTTCCTTGCTTTTTATCTCGATGAAGCTGTAGGGTTCACTCAATTGTATCCATTATTTTCTTCCACTCGAATGAAACGCATTTGGTTGTTGAATGATTTGTTTGTTTCCGAAAATGCTAGAGGAAAAGGTATTTCCAAATTGCTATTAAATGCGGCTAAAGATCATACACGTCAAACAGGTGCATGTGCCTTGACATTAGAAACTGAAAAATCAAATGATATTGGCAATGCACTATATCCAAATCAAGATTTCATTTTAAAAGAGAGTCATAATTTTTATGAATGGGAGCGGAATTGGTGAATGGTGAGTTTTGAATGGCCTGCACGCCGTACAAAGTACTTTGGCAGGCGGGTGAGTGGTGAAATCCTTGTTCAAAAAACTTGAATTTTTGGACAGCGATTCTAATTTTGCAAACGTTTTCATAGAGCATTTTCCAACATGATCTTGGCATTACAAAAGCATTGATTATCACCTGTTAGTTACTATGAAAAATAAGATTATCCTTCTGTTTTGTGGCACTCTGTTTTTGGCATCTTGCAGCTCCGACGATGATGTCCCTTTTCAAAATCCATTTGATACCGAATTAAGAAATCTATTGGCAGAAAATTCGCCGACAGGAGATCTGAGTTTTTATATTTTACCATCTGAAAATAATTTGCAGTCTATTCCGCAAGACATCAGAAATCCATTGACTGAAAAGAAAGTAGAACTAGGAAAAATGTTATTCCACGAAACTGGAATAGGTGTGACTAATAAGGTTTATAAAGGGAATAAAACATTTTCATGTGCATCATGTCATCAATCGAAAGCAGGATTTCAATCAGGATTGGCACAAGGAATTGGTGAAGGTGGAATTGGATTTGGTGTGAACGGTGAATCTAGAGTATTTGACCCATCCTATAATTTGGATAGCATTGATGTGCAACCTATAAGAACACCCACGATTATCAATGGTGCCTTTCAAACCAATATGCTTTGGAATGGTCAGTTTGGTGCCACTGGTAGGAATATTGGCACTGAAAGTAGTTGGACAGAAGGCACTCCAAAAGAAGTAAATCATTTGGGATATGAAGGATTAGAAACACAGGCCATTGCAGGAATGAATGTTCACAGATTGGATGTGAATAGATCTCTGCTCGACTCGCTCGGTTACCTAGCTTTGTTTGATGAGGTTTTTGCAGAATTCAATGCTGAAGAGAGGTATACGAGAGAAACAGCTGGTTTGGCCATCGCCGCATACGAACGTACCGTTCTGAGTAATAAAGCGCCATTCCAGGATTGGTTGAAAGGTGATTTGTTGTTGTCCAATGATGAATTAAAAGGAGCCCTACTCTTTTTTGACAAAGCCAATTGTAACAAATGTCACAATGGACCAGCCTTGAATCAAATGTCTTTTCATGCGATCGGCATGCATGATCTTCCTCCTTCAGACGACATTTATGTAGCGAATCCTGAGAATCCTGAAAAGAGAGGACGCGGAGGTTTTACCGGAAGAGATGAAGATAATTTTAAGTTTAAAGTTCCGCAATTATACAACTTGAAAGAAGTTGGTTTCTTTGGTCATGGAAGTTCATTCCATACCATCCGTGATGTCATAGAATATAAAAATGAAGCCATTCCAGAAAATGAAGATGTGGACATCAATCAAATTTCAGAGTTGTTTGTACCACTCAATCTGACGGATGAAGAAATTGAGCAGATCAATGCTTTCATCACAAACTCATTGTTTGATCCGAACATCGAAAGGTATGTGCCTGAAAGCTTGTTGTCTGGCAACTGCTTCCCCAATGCAGATGCATTATCGAGGGCTGATCTTGGATGTGAATAGTGAGAATCAGAGTAATCAGGATGAAGAGTTTTCAAGATGGAGTGGAGATGAAATGCATTTTTCCAAACTAATTCGTACATTGAAGGAAACAAGATTATTAACCAATCAAATAATTTTCTCATGTTTCCAGAAATAAACATTTTTGCAATTATCGTTGCTGGCTTGATACCAAGTATTATGGGTGCCATTTACTATGGTCCGCTTTTCGGAAAACAATGGTTGTCTTCATTGGGGAAAACCGAGGAAGAGATGAAGCCTGATAATCCTGCGGTAGCCTATGGGTTGTCGATGTTGTTTTCGATGTTGTTGGCTTTCAGTCTTTTCATGGTCATTCAACTCATGCATAAGGGGGTCAATGAAAATGGTGAATTGATTCTCAATTCACACAATTCATTTGGACATGGCGCATTGCATGGCGCGATGATCGGCTTTTGCATCGGATTACCCGTACTTATTTCATTGAGTCTGTTTCAAAAAAGTTCGGGCAAAAACATTCTTCTGAATGCCATATTTTGGATTGTCTGCTTTGCATTGATGGGTGCGATTGTGGATGGATGGAGGTAGGAAGGTTTGGTGAGTGGTGAATGGCCTGCACGCCGTACAAAGTACTTTGGCAGGCGGGTGAGTGGTGAGTGGTGAGTGGTGAGTGAATAATTAAATCACTTTAACTCGCAAACCGATGATTTCCTTCAATCAATTTCTGCATTTCTTTTTTGCTGAATCTTTTTACTGAGGTTTCTGGGTAAACTTTTCCAGTTACCATCCCAACCTTTGCACATGATATAAATTACATAGGGTTCTTTGATGGCTCCTGTGTGGGCTTTGTTGGGATTTGCAAAACCGAATATTTGTAATCTTTGAATGGGTATAGAAATGTTGTAAGGTTTTGTGTTCACACGCTTTAGTCCATCTCTTGGAATTTCGAATCCAAGAAAATCATTTGGATCAAAAAATGAAACCGCTTGGGTTGAGCTTGCTACTGCTTCTGAAGTTTTATATATTTTTTCCTGAACATGTTGAAATTCAAACTCGTTGGTACATAAGGTATCAATTGTAAAACCTTTGGTTTCTTTTTTGATACCAAAATTATATTCAATGCCTTCGAGCAAAACCAATTGGTTGGATAGCATGTACCAATAATAATCACTTGTCCTCAAGCTTTCAGCAAAGGTGCAAGATTGCTCTTGATTAAATGCATCAATACCACATACTTCCTTGCACCCATCTTCTGTCTCTTTGTACAAATAATGTGGAATCTGAACTCGGTCATCCAATTGATATTGATCCTGGAGAAGCACAGAATAATGGGTGAGAAACTCGTGTGTAATTTTTGAACCTAGACTCGCAGAAATGATGATTGTTTCTGATAACTCCAATTGATCGGGAACAATCAGACCATCATGTGGAGGATTTGTCAAATCTTCACTATCGATGAGAAGCAATGATAGGGCAAGTTGGAAAACTTTAAAAACATTTTGTTGAACAGAATCAAGACCCATGGCCCCAACGTCGCCAAAGCCATCATTGACTATTGCGTCTTTGTTTTTTCGGTTTACCCGAGCTCTTTTATTTTGATTATCTGCCGCTTTTAATCTGTCTTTATAAGATTTGGTGGCAGGTGACCAATTCACAAATAGGAAACGGATTATTCTTCTATCCAACTCATATTCATAGATCTTTAGTTTGGGATCGTTTGATTGGCAACCGGTTAGGTACACATCTTCCCAGGTAAATTTCATATCCATATAGTCCGCAATTCTCCAAACAAGACTGTCGTATGCGTTGACTTTATGCGTTTGCATGCCATGCACCATTAAAATATTGACTCTTTCTCCAGGAGCAACATTTTGTATTCTATCTTCTATTCCCGGGATATCTACCTCTTCATTGTTTGTATCAATTTGTGTCAGTTTTATGCTTCTCGGCAAAAGATAAAATGTGCATGACTGAAGAAATATAACAGAAAACAAAATGAAAATGATGTATTTGAGGTAGGTGTTCATCTGAGTCATTTGATCAAGTTAATGAAAAAAATCCAACCTGGTTTTCGACACTATAAATGGGTTGTGAAGATGTTGGTTTATTATATATGCTGATTATTGAAGGAGGTAACCTATGGAGAATCACTTGTTTAATTCTTCAAGAATAATGGGTACGAAATTTTGGTCCTTTAGCATATTAAAAGGAATAAACTCCAATTTACAGGAGTGGCTCCCTACCCTATATGAAAAATCAACTACTTATTTGGAAAATATTGTGATCCAGGATAAAGGAGTATTCCTTTATGGCAATTCCAGTATTTGCTAATTGGAGACCTTTTGTATTTTTTGACTATTCAGGAATTACATTTAATTTCTTTATCAAGCGTTGGTCTTCAGTTCTCAACTCAATAAAATAAATTCCTGGTGTAAGATTTTCCAATGATAAAGAATGGTAGTTTCCAAACATTGTGAAAGCCTTGACATGTCGCCCATGTAAATCCAGCAATGAGCCTCTTGATTGACCAAGTTCACCCTTTGCCTGTATATGTACAATTTGGTTGGCAGGATTGGGACTCAATGTGAAATTGAAATTCGCTCTACCGAGGTCATCAATGTTTGACTCTAAACATTCAGGGTCCGTTTCTTCATAATATTTTAAGTTTATAACAACTGTAGAATCACAGCCCATTTCCGTTTGATAACAGAATCGATATACACCTTCATCAGTATAACCCTCATAATCTTCGCCAGGACACAACAATACGCTCATGCTTTCATAGACATCCTCGCATTTATAAAATGCCCAGGCTTCTTCAGAAACCACTGAGGGTTGAGAATCAAATGAGATATGTGCTTTGGTAACAATGGGATCTCCAGGCAGTAAATAATTCTCTTTCAATGAAATTTCAAATTTAAAGAAACCAACTGAGGTCAATTCGCTAATTGATTTAGGTTGAAGATTTATATCATCAAATTCAACCTTGAGTACATTTTTATCAAGGGACCAATTGTAATCATGAGAAGCTATGATCGGCTTGATGGAACTCACATCAAAATAATCATTGAATTTATCTGTCAACACAATGGTATTCACAGGTTCGCTGCCTTCATTTTGAAACCTTATAGAATATTCCAGCTTATCACTTTCATCTACCTTTGGAACATCAAATATTAATGAACTATATTCCAAACTATCATTTACAAAGAACCTAAGTTCAACTTTATCAAAATTCGAACCCTCTCCTCTCAGATGCTCAATATTGGTGCTTTCGCCGGACCCACCTGAACAAGCATCTCCATAGATCACACTCGCTTTGACAGTCCGCCTGGAGTCTCCTTCGATATCGCAATTGTGTTTCAGGAACAACTGGTACCGTGTATGCGTCAACGGAGGAATATTGGCTAAGCTAAATACATATTCATTACCTTGCGAGGAAATCAAATCCATCTCTGAAGAAGTAAATTCAAACTCTACATCTAATTCTAAATTAAGAGTAACGTCGGCAGCCTCTGTACTACCCGCATTGAATAATTCAATAAAATATAAATTTGAATTACAGCCTCTCATATTGGAAGTAGATACCGCAACTTTTAGATTTGCACATGTTTCTACGGGTGAAACTGCAAATGAAAAAATACTATCATTGCTCGTTAACTCTATACCATCTACATTCCCACAAACTTCAAATAAATTTTCATCCACTTCGACATCAATGTCATATCTGCCCGCAGGAAGAGTGGTATTAAATTTTCCTTCTTTATCGGTTATAATAAACCAATCATCAAGTACTTTGACTTTTACATTACCAAGACCCACTTCTACTTCATCTTTGATGCAGTTCCCATTGGTATCTTCAAAAACCAGAATCTCGAGTTTTTGGCCTCTCTTAACAGGTTCAGAAGATTTAAGAATGGGTGAACCCAGAGTGTGCAAATAAAGATGATCATCAGAACCCAATTGGACATTCTCAATACGAATGAGATCTGGATGTTCAGGAGAAATATCTCTCCAATTAAAACCATCATCATAGCTTACCCAAAGTTCATTATCGCAGAAAACGTATATTCCCCCCAATCGATCTGTACGCATATCACAATAAATAGTTTCACTTGGGTGGAATCCAAAAATATTCTGATACTGATAAGTCGAGCCTCCATCCAAAGAGGAGTACAAATAAATATTATCTTGGATGTTATCATTTTCCATCAAATAAACTTTGTCACCAGAAAAACTCGTCACAGGTCCTGAATCAATTGGACTTGAAGATGGAATTTCATGTTCCGATATGATGTTTTCTTCAAAATCTAGTTTGTACACCTTACCTGCATCATTCCAATTGAGAGTAGTAAAGACATAGATAAATTGATTGGAACTAACGTCATAATCACTAATGGCCACCTCACCTGGAAACTCTTCCCAAAAGGGGAACGTCTCCCAAGTCTGGCCAAAGTCAAGTGAAAACATAAAGTCTCCATTTGCAATTTGAGGATGGTAAGAATGATGAGCCAGAACAATGTTTTCTTTTTCAGAAATGAAGTTATAATTATCATCTTCTATTGTTGTTTCCCAGCTAAGTCCTCCGTCCTTAGAAAGACATTGATTTGTGATCAAATGACCATTAGATAATAAAGTGATAGCGGTTATTTGGCAATCGGACCCATTCAAAGAATCTATGACCATTGGTTCTTCCAATAATGGATGCTCGAATACAACTTCAGAGTTGCATGGAATGTAGAAAAAGTTCTCCTCGTTTATGGCTTTAAACCATTGCAATTCAGATGCCCCCAATTTCATTTCTTCAGTTCGATCATTCCAGTCTACTTGTCCATTTTGGAGTACGAAAGTCTGTTCTTTACAGCGAGGAGAATAATCATACAAAACTACTCCACTGGAATCATACGGAAAAACAGCAGTCCAATCAAAGCCATTGTATGCAAAAGGAAGTTCATGCGATTCAAAATTATCCCCATTATCCGAAGAGGTAAATACAATTTGATCCTTAGCTATATAAACAGTACCATTGTTTAAAAAACCTACTGTTCCTTCTGCACCTTGATTGTAATTGAACCAATTGACACCATCATCAGAATAATGTTCCGGTCTGAAAAGACGACCCTTATTGAATTTTATTTTGGACTCATTCCAAGCATCAAAAAAGCCAAGATGAAAAGTGTCCAAATTTGAATTGAATCCAATAAGTCTATCATCGGAACCCAAATCAACTACATAATTTATTTCTTCATCTGTAGGAACTAAATATGATTGCCATAAATCCCATTCCAATTGCTTTTTCAGTTTTTGGTCACCGTTATAAATTTGTACCAATTGGTCATTTGAAATAACCAAATCATTATTGATATGGAATAAGAAATCGTCAATACTCCCGTAAAGAAATTTTAAGTAGAGATTAAATCTGGAATCAATTTCATCATACTTGTAAATTTTGTCATATCCGTTGGAATAGTACAAATGGTTTTCATTGTCCTCCCTGAACAAATGATCATCATAGGATTTTTGAAAAGGAGATGAAAAAAAATTTTCCCAACTTGCTCCTCCATCTTTCGAAATAAAATATTTAAAAGACATATCATCATAGGCGATGATATCATTTTCACTGGTGACAAATACTGTCTCGAGGGGTCTTGGTTCTTTCAAGTCCATTTCTTGCCAAGTTACCTGGGCGAATAGGTACAAAGGGAGTACACATAAGAAGATGGATGTCTGCTTTTTCATTTCGTTTTGTTGTGGGCGATTCTAGGACTAAGTTAAGGGCTTTCGGTTACATAACGTGTTTGATGAAGGGTTATTATATTTTAACTTTTGCGATAGGTGCTGGTCTATGTGGGATATGAAAACAAGAGACCTGAAAGACCTCTTCAATCGAAGAAGGACTCGTCAAAGGTGGTACTTTGCTTGATGTAAAAGTTATTGATCACTTGATCATAACGGCGCATGGCTATTACTCCTTCGCAGATGAAGGCTTGATGTAGATTATTTTAAGAATCTATATCTTTATTATTTTACCTGTCGAAATCTCTGTTTGTCCATCTACCAAGGTGAAGATATATGTCCCTACCGTCAAAGCTCCCAAATAAACAACATCCTCAATCCCTTGTATCGGATGAGAAGCTACTTTTCGCCCTTGTACATCATAAACATTTAATCGCGCATCATTGGGCAAATAACCATTGATAACAACACGTGTATAATCTTCTACTGGATTAGGAAAAATATTGACCTTGGGATCAAAGGAAGCTTCAGTAGTGGAAACAGTACCGATGTGTAAGGTTTGACAACTTGTGTTTACTGAGTTTTCGTTTTCTACTGTCAGACACACTTCATAGACACCATCTTGAGCATATACATGCGTCGGGTGACGATCTGAAGAACTCTGTCCATCGCCGAAGGTCCATGACCAGGATTCGGGACGGAAGTAGGATACATCATAAAAGGTAATAGCTCGATGCTCGGTGCTGTCGGTGGGCTCATACCAAAATCGGGAAACCGGATGGTTGTCTATGCCAAGAGTGTCGCATGCTGAGCCGTCGAAAGGGCCTAGGCGGTAGGTGTGGACGTTTGGGAGAGTACCTTTAATGTAGCTCGGTAGTTTGATAACACCTTGAGAAACATGACATGCTTCTCCTTCAAGATCAGGAAATTCAATTCTATGCATTAGATCGCATTGTGCCAATATCGAAACGTAGATCTTATTGTCCGGGCCCAATTGCATTTGACCAAATTGGAGATCAAGGTCACCGGCAGGGAAAAGGTGACATGAATCTTGCTCGAGCTGGGTCACTTCTATTTTGTTTTCAAAAAAATCCGGATCACGCAAATCCATCTGAGTGATTG
>JAHDDD010000139.1 GCA_020629535.1 Saprospiraceae bacterium | reverse complement strand
TTCAACCCTATAGATAAGTTGGTTCTGAACAATTGTTAACTCATATGGATTTTCTCCATATTGGCTATTTGGAACTTTGTCAATTACGTCGCCATCAATAAAAAATAATGCTCTACCATTTCCATCATCAGCAGTGAAGAAAAGTTTGTCATCAAACTTTATAAATTCTCGTGGTGAAGAACTTCCGTTAGGATTTAGGTTTAAATTAGTTTGGCCTGAAGTGACATTAATTATAAAAGAAAAAAAGAAAAAGAAACAAATTCTTTTAAAATCATAGCTGTCCAATAACCTCATGTTTAACCTAAATATTGTCAAATCAATTTTTTGCTGCACTATTTTCATTTTAGAGATTTTATCTAAAACTAAATCCACCAATTGAAATGATATCATCTTATTTCTATCTGGTCTAGACTCATCCATATTCGGCTGCAATAAACTTGTTAGTGGTTGCGCGAGAAAAAACACAGAAAAGACAAGAGGCAAATCACAATCACACCGACAACTAAACCAATCATACCATTTATCAAGAATCACCTTCCGCTAATCAATCAAGTTGAAATTTCATTTTGAGTTAGCTATAACTTTCTTTCCCCTTTGAAAAGTCAAAGACACTCTCAAGTATTAAAAACCTTAAAACATCCAACCATGAAAAAGATAATTTTCCTTATCTCTTTCCTATTAAGTATTGAATCTATTCATACTCAAAACCAAGCTCTCGATTTTGATGGTGTAGATGATCAAATGATCACCAATGTTCCAATTAGCGGAAATGTTGATTTCACTCTTGAAATTTGGTTCAAGATTGACAACATTGTAAACTTTACAAACTTGTTCACATTTTCAGATCCGTCAGGAACCATTGGAACCAGATTTCAAGCAACTACTATTTTTGGACAATTGGTGATCATTGATGATTTTGCAAATTCCTCATCACTGATTAACCCTCAGTATGGAGACCTTTCCAACAATCAAAAACTGACCATCACAAAAAATGGGGATTTAATAAAAATCTTCAGTTATGGCCAGGAATTAATTGCCTACACCACTGGTCAAATGAATGAGTTTAACTTAGAATCATTGTTGACATTCGGCTACAGAAATGAAATCGCCTCAACCGCCTTCAATGGTAAGATTGATGAATTTCGTCTCTGGGATCATGCTAAATCAAATGCCGAAGTAAGTCAACTTTGGGCATGCACTTTAACTGGTGAAGAAGAAGGTCTGTTGATATATTACCAATTTCAAAACTTTGAAAATCCGGGAGACGGCCCAATAATTATACCTGATCTTGCAGGCGCTAATGATTTCGGTGAATTAATTGGCTTTGCATTGTCAGGAAATGATTCAAATTTGGTCAACTTAGATTTGGAACTTACCCTTTGTGCCCCTGTGGAATGCAATGCGAACTTTACAAACAATGCAGAAATGCTTGATTGCGGTGATGTCAATTTCACTAATAATTCAGAGGGTGACAATTTGACTTTTTCTTGGGATTTTGGAGACGGAAATTCCTCAACTGATGAAAGCCCCTTTCACAATTATTTATTCCCTGGTAGTTTCCAAATATGTCTTACAGTTACAAATGAAGATTGCTCAAATGAGTATTGTGATGATATCACATTAAGCTTTCCTGCAGATCCTCCAGGAATATCCATTTCAGTTGAACCAATCATAATTGAAGCCGATCCAGACAATAATTGTATGGCAAACTATAATTTTGACTTACCTGACATAGACTCACCTTGTTCACGTGTCGCCATAGACAGAACAAGAAATGACGGATTGGATGTATCTGACCCATATCCAATTGGTATTACAATAGTCACTTCTGTTTTCACAAATGATTATGGATCTTCTACTGTGTCTCAAAATGTGACAGTAGAAGCAAATAATGAATGTATGGATCCTTGTGATGACATGCCGATAGAAGAATCATTTATCCCAAATCCTACTTTCGAATTGGTCAATTGCGAACCTCAGGGGGCTGCCGACTTAGAATGTGCGGAATCTTGGGAGCAAGCAACAGCTGGAAGTTCAGATCTGTGGAGCCTAGATCTATTGGAAATACCTTCTGTAGGATTCGGATCTCAACCTCCAAATGGCTCTTCCTATTATGTTGGTTGTTACGCTCAAGAGTCAATCAGTTATGCTGAATACATTGGAACTTGTCTAAATCAAACACTACTTTCAATGGAAACATATACACTCGAAGCGTTTTTTGGTACTACTCAAATTTCCCCTGGTGGAGAAGGTGGTGGAGCATTTGAAGGTGATTTTGTAATTCTTGGAATACCCATATGTCCTAATTGGCCAATTTCAGGGAGCGATTGCAAAGAAGATGATTATGATGTTATTTCAAGACTGACTTTAAGTATTCCAAACAATACTTGGCTAAATGACAAGATACAATTTGAAATAAATACAACAGAAACTTATGAAGCCATTATGATCGGAGTAAGTTGTGACCCTTGGCCAGTAACTGACAAAAAGAATTATCTATTAATTGATGATTTATTACTCAGACCAGGCCCTCCCTGTGATGATGGGATGACAGCAACCGACCCTTGTGATCAGATTCCCATTGAAGAATCGTTTATCCCTAATGCAGATTTTGAAAGCACTTCTTGTGAACCAAACGGAATAGCTCAACTTGACTGTGCAAATGATTGGGCTCAAGCCACAGCAGGCTCTTCTGATTTTTTCAGTGTGGTGGCTCCATACATGACAATATCTAGTATAGGAACCGCATTACCTCCACCTGACGGCTCGGATTACTTTGTCGGAGCATATGCTCGTGAATCCACAAATTGGGCGGAATACATTGGTGCTTGCTTGACCGAAACACTTCCTGCAAATGAAACTTTCACTTTAGAAGCATACTTTGGTACCCCAGATGGAGGAACGACTGGTGGTGGTAATTTCAATGGTGACTTTGTTATTCTGGGAATTCCGAATTGCCCTGACTGGCCGTTGAGCGGAAGTGATTGTAAGGAAGAAGAATACGATGTTATATCCAGAAAAACCCTAAATCTACCTGGTGGAGTTTGGCAACAAAGTAAAATTGAATTTGAGATTAAAACTCTGGATGAATATGAAGCCATCATGATGGGAGTGAGTTGTAATCCGTGGCCAGTAGAAGATAAATTGAATTATCTTTTGATCGATGATCTACTTCTTAGACCTGGCCCAATATGCAATGATTGTTTTACAGTCGAAGAACAAATTATTGAATGCAATGAAGATTTGACATATGATGTTCAAATAAAAATCAAAAATCAAACTCCAGATCAGATTTTTGATCGTTTACTCATCTTTGGCTCAAGTGGGAATGCTTTGATTTCACCAACTGTTCAAACAAATTTTGGTGTGGATGCTAACGGAGCACCTATTGACACATTAGATGTAGACTTTGTTTCTGGATACATACCATTTACAATTTCCGCACTCGATTATGTTCAAGAAGAAATTGAAGTTTGTTTTGAAGTGGCACCTCAAAATCCTGAAGGTGGTTTTTGCTGTGCAGAAAACCAGGCATTCTGTGTAACACTACCCGTATGCTGTCTACCTGAAGAAACGACACTTACAGAATTTATTCCAGATGAAGAGTTAGAATGTTGCTACGAATTGAATATGTCAAATGAATGTGCCATTGACTATTTCAAAAGAATAGACATACATTCTACTTTGGAAGGGACGACACTTACAGGATCAGTTTCTGAAAACATGTGGTCAATCGCACAACCCGAAGCCCAAACAATTTCGCTGAGCTTTAATTCTACTGCAGATTCAGATGTTGACAATCTGCCTATTGGCACATACAATCCCGTAACAATTTGCCTTGACAATCTTTCAATTGGTGACCCAGAAATGCAAGAGATCACGGTCGATTGGATTAGTTGTGATGATGACGGTACCGAAATTATTTATCAATCTGATCAACACTTTTTTGAATGCGAACCTCCAAGTGATCCTTGTTTTGAGATTATAAATATTGATCAAGATTGTGATGAAAACCTAAATCCTGTGCTCACCATTACACTTCAAAATTTAAACGAAGCTGGAATTACAGCTCAGGATATTGTCACTGCTCCCGCAGGAAACAACACGGTTGACCAATATAGTCCTCAGAGTTTGCATAATTTAAATTTAAATTCCGAGGGGCTATTGGACTTTCAAATTACTTTGAATGGGCTTACGGAAGGTGAAGTATTTTCATTCAACATCACCTTGCACGACTACACAAATGAATTAGAAGATGGTGGCTTCTGGTGTTGTAGCGACGGACTAGATTATCAAGTTCTTTTGGCTTCTTGTGCATCAAATCCAAACTCAGCATTCCCGGCTCCTAAGCTTGAATTTGACACCAACCCTAACCCCGTACATGATGAATTAGAAATAGTATTTAAAGAAATCGAATTTCTTGAACAAATTGACATCAATATTTTTGATATCAATGGCAAATCTGTGTTCTCCCAAAAAGCTTTAAAACACGAGCGTCAAGTTCAATTGTCTACCAACGAATTATCAACTGGTCTTTATTTTATTCAGATTCAAACCTTAAGGGGCGCATCTGAAATTCAATCATTCTTAAAAATTTGATCATGAAAAAATATATATACATCATGCAATTCATTTGCATTAGTTCATTTCTGAATTTGGTAAACGCACAACAACAGAATCGATTTTGGTATTTCGGAGATGATATTGGCCTTGATTTTGGTCCAGGATTAAATAATCCTATCCCTATTCCTGGTGTGGATCCAAGTCCTATTCCTGATGAAGGTACAGGTGTGATATCTGATGTAAATGGAAATTTTTTATTTTATACAGATGGCAATAGTGTAATAAATAATCAAGGTCAAACAGTCGCAAATAACTTAGGTGGAAATATATCTTCAACTCAATCATCAATAGTAGTGACTGATCCAAATTGCGGATCAAATTATTACATCTTTTCAATTGGAATAGCTGCAAATGGCGGTCTACATTATGACAAACTTAACACCTCAACTTGGACAATTGAAGAATCCGGAGATCTATGTGCAAGTTGTGTTGAAAGAGTAACTGCAGTCCCCCATTCGAATGGAGAAGATCATTGGATAATAACTTCCAGACCCTCTTCTAAAGCATTAGTTGTATATGCCTTAACAGCTGATGGTGTTTCAGAATTTTCAAATGAAGATCTTGATTTCTTGCCAGATAATTTCACCACCAGTTATGGTTCAATCAAAGCATCCCATGATGGTAAACTCATTGCAGTAGCAACAAATGCTAAAGTTGATTTGCTCACATTCGATAATTCAACCGGAGAAGTCACATCATATCTGAACACCTTCAACTTCAGCACAAGTTATGGGTTGGAATTCTCTCCTGACAATAATTATTTATTTATTTCTGGTTTGGGAGGAAACAATAATAGTGGCAATACGAATCCAGGATTTCTAAGACAATTCAATACTTCTGCCCCATTTGATATGGTTAATGAGGAAATTTTCAATGATGATACCTCAAATGGATATGATGGAGGTGCTCTTCAATTGGGTCCAGACGGCAAGATTTATCTTGCAAGAGATGAAACAAATTTCCTTGATGTTATTTCTAATCCAAATTCAGCAACTTGGGGATATAGTGAAGCTGCCATAACTTTTGAATGCACAACTTGTGTCAGGCTTGGCCTACCAAACCTCGTAGGTGCACCCAATGAATGTGATCCATGTGATTCTTCAAATTCCTTGCTACCAAATCATGATTTTGAGATGCTGGAGAATGAAGGAGATGAACCAACTGCTGCATCTACTCCAACTAATAGCCAACTTGAAAAAGCAGCATTTTGGTCTCAGGCTACGGAAGCTACTTCAGATTATTATTCACTTGTATCTTTTCCAACAAGGATATATGGCCCTTCTGGAGGACCCTTCGTAGAAATGCAAATGCCGGTTCCTCCTAACGATGGTCAAAGATGGGTGGGAGCTTGGGGCTCTAATGATGGTAATGTAGAATATATCGGTAGTCCTTTGGCACTAACTGGAGGAGAGGAATATACACTTAAAATGCTTATTGGAGCTCCAGCCAATCCTCCAGATCACAATTTACCTGCATCAGTCCAATTACCTGAAGTCGCCAATTATGATCTAGTAGTACTTGGTTTACCCAATACTGATTTTCCAATTTCTGGAACAGATTGTAAAGAGGATGACTTTGATATTATCGGAATTACTTCTGTAATAATTCCGGCTTTTAGCTGGCGAGAAATTACTGTTAGCTTAAACCCCACCATAAATTATGCAGGAATCATGTTTGGTGTAAGTTGTAATTCTCCAAATACTGAAACCCAACTTACATATATGCTTGCTGACGACCTTTACTTCGTGCAAGGTGAAGACCCCTGCCCGCAAGCATGCTACTCCGTCCAGGCAGATTCTCCTGACTGCAATCCAGAAGATATTTCTTTTACATATGAATTTGAATTAATAAACAATCTTCAAGACCAATCTTTTGATAAGCTGTTGATCATAAACCAAGATCAAAATGGATACAGCCTGGATTTGTTACCTGGCCAGACTTTGGTTCAGCTAGATACTGAGATTCAGCCCGGAATGTCAGCCAATCTGAGCTGGACCATTCTTGGCACAGAATACAATCCTAGCCCAACAACCTTTTGTTTTGATATCGCTCCTTATAATACCAATGGAGAGATCTGTTGTCTTGAACAACACTGTGTTGAACTGCAAAGTTGTTGTCCGCCAGATGAATCCTTTGCCTGCGAACTGATACAAGATGAAGAAGGTGACTGTTGTTATAGCTTCAACTACTATGCTTGTGAAGATGAATTCCAACTGATTGAACTTGACATACTTACAGAAGGATTGGATTGGACGTATACCGTCGCCGATGGATTTGAGGTGACTGAAATTACAGCAGGTTATGTTCAAATTACTGGTTCAGAAGGTATGCTTCCTCAAGGTGAACACAACAATGTATTCAACTTTTGTATTGATAACATTTCTCCAAATACACCAGAGGAACAAGAAATTGCGGTTCGTTGGGACTTCATGGAAGCAGGTTTATTTACAGAAGTAAAAAC
Organism: Saprospiraceae bacterium; assembly: GCA_020629535.1. Taxonomy (GTDB): domain Bacteria; phylum Bacteroidota; class Bacteroidia; order Chitinophagales; family Saprospiraceae; genus JAHDBF01. Next base: position 3,169 of record JAHDDD010000139.1, on the reverse strand, counting down.
CATTGATTGTAGTATTCCTGATCCATGTGTTGAGCTGACAGACACAAATCTTTATTGTGGAGATGATGGTATTTACTACTATGATTTTGTAGTTACAAATATTTCTACAAGTGGCAATGGCGCTTCCATTTTGGTCTTAGGTGCTCATGGAGATACGGAACCAACAGACTTTTCTCTACAATCATTTCCGCCATTTCCAAACAATGATTCAAACGCACCTGCATATCTCAATATTGGGGACGCGGTCAACCTCACAGTGGCCTTACCCAATGCTCAAATTGGGGACACTTACACTTTTATTCTCAGCTTACATGATTACAGAAACTTAACCGATGAAGAAGATTATTGGTGTTGCTATTCAAATGAAACAGAGGATCCTTATGTAATTGAGGTTAACATCGACTGCGATGACCCCGGTGTAACACCTACAGATGAACCATTGAAGCACGTCGCATATCCTAATCCGGTAAAGGATGAAATATATCTTAGTTTTGATGAAATATTAAAAAATCAGACGACGATTGCCATTCAATCTACTTCCGGCGAAGTACTTCACATTGAGCATGCAGAAGCATTGACTTCAAGTCTAAAAATGGATATCCAGAAATTATTACCTGGCGTCTATTTCATAGTAATAAGAGACAAACATGGCAAAGTAAATCAATCCATGTTTGCGAAGAATTAATACTTGAGAAGGGTGTTGGTTGACGTTACGTTGGCCGACACCATTTCTCTTGTATTATTATTAGATACCAGATACTTCACTTTTTCTACCGCCTACAAAACCAATTCTTCCGAAAACTAATTCAAAGTAATGATATAAATATCATCTCTTAACTTGTTCAAATCATACATCAAAAAATGAGTCAAATGAAAAATAAAATGAACATTGGGCTTGTCATAGGCCTATTATTTTCTTTCCTAAATGTATTTTCACAAATTCCAGAATTTGAAGCGAAAACTGATGGTGTACTTATCCCCAGATTGGACAGAACTACCGTAAGTTCTCCATCCAACGGTCAGCTTGTATATGACATCAACACCAACTCATTTTGGTACTATCAAGTCAATCAATGGAAAGAATTGGGTGCTTCTGCGCCAGGGACTACTTTAATTGATTCAGATGGAGATACAGAAATTCATACAGAATTATATCCCGATGTAGATTACATCAATTTTTTGATAAATGGGAATGATAAGTATAGGATGAGAGTAAATGCAAATCTTATTCCTAGGATAGGTGTATACAATTCTAATTTTAATACTTGCATGGGGCAGGAAAGTGGACAATCTATTACAACAGCTGAAGGAAACACATTTTATGGGTATAAGACCGGTCGTAGTTTAACGTCAGGTCATCGAAATACTGTTATTGGAGAGAAAGCCGGACATAATCTGAGTACTGGGTTTGGAAATGTTCTTGTTGGTCGAAACGCTGGTCACAATGTAAATTTGGGGTCTAATAATGTATATTTAGGCAACAGCTCTGGAGATTCTGTTGGTTCAAATTCAGTTTGTGTTGGCGCTTATTCAGGATTCTTATCCTACACCTCCAATAGTGTTTCTGTTGGACATTATGCTGGAAATAATAATACACATGGAAATCAGACTTTTGTAGGATTTGAAGCTGGATTAAATTGTGGCGGGGAACAAACAACAGCCATTGGATATCAAGCAGGTGGAGACAGTAATATAGGTCCAAGCAACACGCTGCTTGGATATAAAACTGGAAATTCTTTAACAACTGGTCATTCAAACACCTTATTGGGTGATCAATCTGGTCTGGGTATTTTGGATGGCATACGAAATGTTGCTATTGGTAAAAATACATTGTTAACCAATACCAGCGGCAGCTTTAACGTCGCAGTTGGTGTATTCTCATTAGATGCAAATACTAGTGGGAGTTCGAATACTGCTGTAGGATATTTAAGTTTGCACGCAAACGAAACTGGTACAAGAAATTCAGCATTTGGTATTAGCTCAATGAATGCGAATACCACAGGAAATGATAACACTTCAATTGGATACCTTTCATTACTTCAAAACATTTCTGGGCAAAACAATACGGCGATTGGCTCTTCCTCAGGTGCAAAGATTACCGGAAACAATAATACTGCTTTAGGAACTGCAGCTAACAGTGCAGTTGATGATATTAACAATACAACCGGAGTAGGATACAATGCAAACCCTTATCAATCAGATCAGGTTATGGTAGGAGATGGACTTGTAACATCCATCGGAGGAACAGTTGGATGGAGCTTGCTCAGCGACAAGAGATTTAAAAATAATGTTACAGAAAATGTTCCAGGCCTTGAATTTATAAACTTGCTAACTCCTATAACATATACATTCGATCTGAATGAATATGAAGCCCATTTCGAAAGAGAATTCAATTATAAAAGAAAACAAAATCACCATTCAAATCCACAAGCATCCAACCTAATAAGAAGCGGTTTCCTGGCACAAGATGTGGAAGAAGCTGCTAATAAAATTGGTTATGAGTTTTCTGGAGTAGATAAACCCGCGAATGAATCAGGAATTTATGCCTTGAGGTACGCAGAATTCACTGTACCGTTGGTAAAAGCAGTTCAAGAACTAAATGATCTATGTGATCAATTGCGGAAGGAAAATAAAGATTTAAAACAAAGACTTGAAAAGATAGAAACTCTTTTGCAAAATTAAATAGATAATATCAAACCAATCTCTGTCCCATTTTCATCAGATTTGATAATGGGAAGAGATTGGGTTTCTTTTCCATCATTAATTAACTGAATCCTCTTGTAAGTAATACCAGACCCCAATGATTTACCATTGGACTTATTGCCATCAAAACTCATCCCTCCCCCATTATCCTTCACCACAACTTTCATCCCATCCTCCACCATCTCAAACCGCAATCCTCCCTCCACTCTCCTTCCCTTTCATCCCATGCAACACCGCATTCTCAACAAAAGGCTGTATAAGCATAGGCGAAATCTTGGTAGCCAAAACATCAAGTTTCTCATCAACAGTGATTTCATAATCAAACACATCGTTGAAGCGAACCTTCTCCAGATCCAAATAATTTTCCAACATCTTCACTTCCTGTGCCAAAGAAATTTTCGACTCCACAGAAGCATCCAGATTTTGACGAATGAGTTTTGCAAATTTGGAGAGGTATTCCATCGCC